>JAOZSZ010000031.1:6477-9069 GCA_029939385.1 Pontiella sp.
TCCAATGCGTGGATTACTTTCATGCAATCATATCGCTAAGTAAAATCATTTTTTGCTCAATAGAGTCGCGGTCGCATTTAAGGATTTCCTCCATCGTATGCGCTTTGGAGATTTCTAGAGGGCCAGATCCTGTCCGGCGCAGATCGTATAGGCTTGCGCCAACGCCAAGATCATTTCCAAGGTCGTGCGCCAGAGTGCGAACATAGGTTCCTTTGGTACTTTTAACACGAAATTTTATAAATGGGTTTTCGAAATGGGTAATCTCAAAGCTATAGACATGGATTTTGCGCGGTTCACGTTTAATCTCTATCCCTTTTCGAGCTAATTTATAGAGCGCAACACCATCCTTTTTAATGGCTGAAACCATTGGAGGAATCTGTTCAATATCGCCACGGTAGTTCTCGATGGCGGATTCCACCTGATCCTGCGTAATATGAGAGGCATCCTTTTCTGAAAGGATTTCACCATCACGATCTTGCGAGTGGGTTGTTACTCCGAGATGGATGGTTCCTTCATAGATTTTATCACCCCCCATGATGCGATCAGAGAGCTTAGTGCCTTTGCCTATTAGCAAGACTAGCAGGCCTGTTGCAAGCGGATCGAGTGTTCCGCCGTGGCCTACCTTATTAAATTTAAAATGGTTCCGAATCTTGGCAACCACGTCATGCGAGGTCCACTCGGTTGGTTTATCGACGAGGAGAATGCCGTCAAAGGGATCGGGTTCGCGCTTTTGCCGCGAGCGTCTATGGCTACTCATTACCCGTCTCTTTATCCTTAAAAGCATCAGGGTTTTCGCGCTCCATATTGGCTAGCATCGAAAGAATTCGGTCGCCGCCTTCGATGGACTCATCGAGTACGAAATGTAAGCGAGGAGTATACTTAAGCTTTACGCGCTTAATCATCATTCTGATGACCTCTTGTCGATGTCGATTGAGATAGGTGATCATACGGTCGCGCTCATCTTCATGCCCAAAAATAGAAACAAAGACATTGGCATCGCGTAGATCGGTTGCGCATTCAACGCGTGTGATCGTAACGGCTGCCGTATCAAAATTGGATAACGAGAAGTTACGGTGAACATCCTCCGCAATTTCGCGCTTTAATAATTCATTAACTCTAACTAAACGTGGTGTACCCATAGCAATTCCTTGAAAACGCGCTACTATAGGCGTCCTCGCAGGAAAATCCGCAAAAAAACTCAATAATTTAATCTGTAATTAAAAGAGAGATAGATAATAATATTTCGAAATCTCAAAAAGAAGGTATTTAAATTTCGTATAGATAGCCAGAGAGGATGGCCTTAACTGAATGAAGTATACTCGGATAATCTTATTTTTTCTGTTGGCAATCTACTCTATTGCTTTGTTTTGGATCGATGTGCAATGGGGGCAGGATCAAGTGCGAGGATTCTTTTCGGATATTATTACAGGAACGGACCATCCTCTTGTGTATCGTGCCTTTTTTGGCATTAATACGACCTTGGTTGTTTTAATGTTAACAGGTTCAGCACTTCTGTTTTTCGTATGTATTGGGTGTTCTCCTCAGCAGAGTATAAAGAGAAAAACCTTATTGTTTCAAAGTTCGCAAGTTCTGTTTTTTCTCTATCTTGCCTGTGATGAGCGGTTATTGATCCATGAAAAACTGGCATCGATATTTGGGTTTGAGGATTCATTTTTTATTTTGGGTCTCGGCCTAGTGGAGCTGGCTTTACTGATTTTTATGGGCGAGGTCATGAAGCAATCCTGGAAAATAAAAGGATGGTTGTTTTCCGTTTGTCTCTTTTTTGGTCTGATGGTTCTGGTGGATATGTTTTTACCTGAACGTATGTCTGGGCGCCTTGCACTCGAAGATTTATCGAAGATATGGGCGGTTGCTTTTTTATTCACCTATGCGTGGCAGTATGGCATGGACTGGATTGCCGGTTTATGGACAAAGGAATGTGATGGAGCTTAAGTTAGAACCTAAAAAGATCCTGCAGAACCTTTCGATTGCGGTAATTATACTGGGTCTACTCAATCTGCTGGCATGTATTCCCTTTTTCTTCTTTGATAGAATGTATCCGTGGGGGCCGCTTAATCTTGATGCAGAGCACAATCTCCCAACCGTATTTTCAATCGCAATATTATGGTTTTGTTCATTACTAATTTGGCTTATTGCTTGGGCTGATCGAAAGAAAAGGTCTGATTTTTTGCATTGGGTCGGGCTCGCGTTGGCCTTTGCTTTTTTAGGTATAGATGAAGCTATTATGATTCACGAACGCTTAGAGGTGCCTGTAAATTTTATGTTCGAAACAAGCGGTCTTTTCTACTTCTCGTGGGTCATTCCATATTTAATTTTGGTGGCCGTATTTGTAGGGATTTATTGGAGGTTTTTCCTGCGCATTCCCAAAGATACGCAAACCCTTATTTTGCTCGCCGCTATTCTTTATGTGGGGGGCAGTATTGGGGTTGAAATGCTAGGTGGAGCATGGAAAGAACTTCATGGACGCACGGCGGTCTACTATCTATTAACGACCATCGAGGAGCTGATGGAAATGTTCGGAGTTGTTGTTTTTATTTACGCGTTTTCTAACCATATCGACAAACACCTGCC
>JAOZSZ010000031.1:9079-10536 GCA_029939385.1 Pontiella sp.
AGCTTTAAATTACGCATCACCTCCTCTTGATTCAGTTTCGGCGAAATCTTTGGAAAACGGTTTCCAGCCCTTTAAAAAAGCGCTATGTTGGCGCGCTTATTTAAGGAGATTTGACGAATGGATTTAAATACGGTTAACGAAGAATGGTTTCTTGGGCAACTTGAAGCGGGAGAAATTAATGTTCCCGAACTGGTTTTAATTTTCACGGAATTGAATAAAGTCGAGCGAGGTGTCGAGGCCGATGGCTGGGCACAGACCTTATTTAAGCAATTCACCGAAAATAATGATATCGATCGTGCTTTATTAATTCTTGAATGGTTAGCCGTTGTTCGCAAATCGGTTGAGGACGTAAAAAGTGCAGTTGAAAAACTACTTTCTAAAGATCGGAATGCATTAAAATTAATCGAACCCTCCGGCTTTGGTGATAAAGTCACCATGGCGGAATGCTTTAAACGATTACATCACCTGCGAGCATTGAAGGTTGGAATGCTTTGTTACAACACGACGTGGGGCTTTGGAATTATCGAGCATATTGATTATTTCTATCAGCAACTTGAAGTCGACTTCGAACGCAAGGGGGAGCACGAAATGGCGTTAAGTTATGCTTCCGTGGCTTTAGAAGCCTTGACCGATGAACATATTTTAGCCATTAAACATAATCAGTTAGCAGAGCTTGAACGGATGATCAAAGAGGAGCCCGCCGAAGTGGTGCGCATCTCCTTGCGTAGTTACGGCCCAATGCCCGTCGCTCGCTTACAATCCAATTTAGTGCCGTCGATTCTTCCTGAGTCTGCGTGGAAAAAATTCTGGGAAGGCGCCCGCCGCGAACTTAAGAACGATGCTTCTATCGAAATCCCAAAAAAACGATCAGAGAACATTATCATTCATAAGACGGCGATGGCGTACGACGATGAATGGTTTGCTCGCATCACCCAAGAACGGGATATTGAAGGACTATTCGTTCGTTTTAAGGAAATCATTGAGAAGAAAATTGATATCTCATCTGATGCTGCCAAAGAAGCCTTATCCAATCGTTTATCCTTCATCATTAAAGGGGCACCCTCCGCGCGACCTGAATGGAAGGCGGAAGGCTTTATTTATGCTCGTATCTTTGATATCGAGCCATCAGGACTGGATACCGCCAAACTTATTTATGAGCTGATTACGACCAATCTTGTTACGACTCTGGATCGACTTCCATCGCGTCAATTACAGACCCTCCTCATGATTTTCCTCGAAAACGATAAGGATGCCGTTGTAGCCACGTTGAGTAGCGTGATCCCCGTGGTCAGTCACCCTGTTTTAAATGAAGTGATGGCGGCGTTAATTGCCAATGATGCTGAAGATGATGTTCGCCAAATCATGGCTCGGGCGGTCGCGAAGCGTACGGCAAGTTCCCCCATGTTGCTGTGGTGTCAGCGTTCGAGTGATCGGATTGAAAAGTGGAACCTTGTTTC
>JAOZSZ010000209.1 GCA_029939385.1 Pontiella sp.
TCTTCTTTCTCCGAAGGTTTGATGCAGGAGAGGATTCCGATCAATAGATAAACGAGAGTGATTGCAATATAAACTAGACTGGGGAGGGCTTGTCCAAGGGCGATGGAGATGGTGATTAGAATAATCGCGGGGGTGGCCGCCGCCGCCGCGATACGTAAAATTCCAGAAAACTTAAGAGAACAGTGCAGGGCGGAGGAAAGAACTAATCCTACAATGGCCGTTAGCAACATAACGAGTACGACAAAGATATAGGAAAGAAGTAGAAAAATTCCGTAGGATAATGGAGCGAGTGAATTTTTGGTTATTTGAATCCATTGGCTAGCGATCTTTTTATTGAGGTGAAATTCGGCAACTTGAGAAAGATCGAGGGTATTAAATTGGTTCGCGCCGCGGCGAAGAATCAGTTTGTTTTCGGTTAAGAGCGCCATGACTTGATCGTCGTCAATATAGTTCATGCTACCGGTGGTATCGATGATGGCTAAGGTTTTACCTTTATGCTCGATCCGAAGAGGGGCTTTTTGGTCGACGATAACTTGGCCATTTTTAATCTGAATATCGGGGATCTGGTTAATAATCTTTACCTGATTATTGTCCAAGGATTGGATGATGTTTTTTCGGAGATTAAGCGTAGGAGGAATCCAGCATATGGCGAGTAATAGAAAGAGATAGGCAAAGTTTGCGCCTTTCCAGTTTTGGCCAATATCACGATAGAGCCGTTTTGAAAAAAACGAAAATAAGGGGAGATGTATGATATTATATTTTTTACTTAACATAAGGCCTTATATAGCAAGTTAAGTGCCACTTTGATGATACGTTAATATCGCAAGTGGATAGATGGGGCGAAGGGAGGAATATGCTCCCACAAAATCAAAGGTCATGTGGGAGTTTTTGTTGAGCTATACCACATCATGTGTTTTCGCACATTCTCGACTCGTTCATTGGATCTTTTTAGCTGAACGTTAATGGAGTTCTAATCGGCGCCCGCCCGCCGCCTTCTTTGAAGAAGATTTGCATATTTGCGAAACGTTGCGGGAAAGTTTAGTCCAAATGACGAAGTAGTATTTCGAAAAGGGAATCCTTTTTGATGGGCTTGGCAATATAGTCATCCATGCCGGCCTTAAGACATTTTTCGCGATCACCCCGCATGGCATTGGCTGTGAGTGCAATGATGGGAATGTGAGTATTTTCGTTGCTGGCCTCTTCTCGCTTTCGAATTTGGCGCGAGGCTTCATAGCCATCCATTAAGGGCATTTGGCAGTCCATAAAGATGAGGTCATACGGGGTTCCTTCCGTAATTTTTCGTAGCGCCTGTTCTCCATTTCCAGCCACATCGACTTCGAACCCGCCTTTGATGAGCATGCGTTTAACAACGGTTTGGTTAACGATATTATCTTCGGTTAAGAGAATGCGTCGGGTCGAGATTAAGGTGATATCAGAAGATTTTACGCTGGGCTTAGATTTTGTTAAGGGTTGTGTCAGGAGTGGATAGTCGAGTGCTCGGGCCATTTTGTTCAGTAGATTTAATAAGCGAATGGGCTTAATGAGATTGGTGGTTGATCCGGCACGATCCAGCGAGAAGAACTCACGATTGGTGATCGAACAGATAATGAAGAGGGTGAGATGCTCAAACTCTGGATCGTTGAAGGTCAGATTGTCAGAGGAGTATGCAAGCTGTTCTTCAATCAGTATAACGCGATAGTTATGGGTGCGTATTTTTTGGGTTGCATCAGCAATAGAGGCGCACGTATCGATTTTTAATCCCCAGCGGGTAAGCCATTCTGAAAGGACTTGGCTCATAACTTTCTTTTCATCAATGAGCAGAATGTGTTCCTTTTTGAAAAAGGTTTGATCAATTAGAGTGGTTCGCGCGGGGCTGACGATCGGTAGGCTGAGACGGAACCAGAATGAGGAGCCTTTTCCTAGTTCACTTTTCATTCCAATTTTACCCTTCATCAAGGAAACGAGTTGTTTGCAGATGGCAAGACCCAGGCCCGTTCCTCCATATTCACGCGTGGTGGAGGAGTCGCCTTGCGAAAATTTTTGAAAGAGCTGAGCCTGTTCTTCTTTAGTAATTCCTTTCCCGGTATCTTTGATATTAAAGTGAATGGTGGTTTCTTGATCGGTTCCTGCAACGGCATCAATATCGATGTAAACAAAGCCTTCTTCGGTAAATTTAAGTGCATTATTGATAAGGTTCATAAGCACTTGCCGAATTCGGCCAGCATCACCGACCACCCATGCTGGAGTATTCGGTGAAAAACGGAGGATAATATCGAGTCCCTTTTCAAGGGCCATTGGAGTGAGTAGTTCGACGATGCTTTCGCAGATTCCGCGAAGATCAAAGGGCTGAAGCTCAAGATCTAATTTTCCGGCCTCAATTTTGGAGAAGTCGAGAATGTCGTTAAGCAGCATCAGTAACGCGTCACCGGAGGTCTGAATGATATGTAGGTATTCATGCTGTTCTTGGGAAAGGGTGGTGTCGTCGAGTAGGCTGGCGGTACCAATAATTCCATTCATGGGGGTACGGATTTCGTGGCTCATACTGGCGAGGAAGTCGGATTTTGCTTGAGTGGCTTGTTCCGATTTAGAGCGGGCAACAAGGAGCTGGCGATTGGCTTGTTCTAGACTTTTTCGGGCATCGTTGGCGTCCTCCATCATACCCATAATAATATGCTGATCTTCTTCTAGTTCATGACTTCTTTTGTCGAGAAGCTTGTTGGTTTCTTTCATTTCAAGTTCGTATTCTTTACGCGCCGTGATATCGAGGAGGGTGCCGACCATGCGTTGAGGGACGTGTTGTTTGTCCCATTCAATAACTCGGCCGTGATCGAGTACCCATACCCAATCCCCTGAGCTTTTTTGCATGCGATGCTCGCTCGTATAGGTTTCAGTTTTACCGCTGAAATGATGGGCTATATTACGATCTACGATGGCCAAGTCATCCGGATGAATCCGGCCTCTTCGCCATTCCTGCCGCAGATCTATTTCCTCGGGAAGATAGCCGAGAATATCGGCAAAGCGGGCATTATAGGTTTGGGTTTTATTGGGGATGTCCCAGTGCCAATAG
>JAOZSZ010000032.1:0-8809 GCA_029939385.1 Pontiella sp.
AGGATTTGGAAAAGATAAGGCCGATCCCCGTATTGCGACTGCCCTCTCATTTATCGTTGCACTGGGCGCGGTACTGCTGGGCGACTTAAATCTTATCGCCCCCATTCTCTCTATGTTTTTTCTACTTTCTTATGGGTTGCTCAATCTTTCAGCGGGGCTGGAGGGGCTTATTGAAAGCCCGGCATGGCGCCCCAAGTTTCGGGTGCACTACAGTATTTCTTTACTAGGGGCCGCAGGCTGCTTTATGGCCATGCTAATGATCGATGCTGGCGCAACTTTAATAGCTTTATTCCTGACTGCCGTGATTTTTGCTCTTACAAAACGACGGCATCTCAATGCCCACTGGAAGGATATGCGTTATGGCATTTTAACCCTATTGGTTCGTTTTGCGGTCCAGCACTTAAACAAACTCAAACCCGATGAACGCACTTGGCGCCCCAATATTCTCGTTCTAAGTGGGTCTCCAAAATCACGTTGGCATCTCATGGAAATGGCCAGTGCTCTCACCCAACATAGTAGCGAATTAACCGTGGCAACTATTCTTCCTGTAGAGGATTGGTCTGCCGAAAAAGTCCACAGCATGGAAGAGTCGATGCGTGAATATTTGTTTAAGCGCAAGGTGGATGCCATGGTAAAAATTCTTCCCGCTCCCGACCGGCTGACAGGAGCCAAATCACTCGTACGAGCATATGGCTATGGACCGCTAACCCCCAACACCATCTTGTTTGGTGACACCGAAAATCGGGCCAGTTTTGATAAATTTTCTGAATTCATCCGATTGGTTTATCGCACCCAACGCAATCTAATCATGCTACGAGACAGCGGCATAGAATCCCCAGAAAACACGGATGAGATCCATGTTTGGTGGGGAGGGAACCCCGATAATATTGGATTAATTCTCACCCTTGCCTATCAAATTCAGCGAAGCCCGATCTGGAAACAGTCCAAGCTGATTTTAAAAACCATCGTCGAAACGGAGGCTGAACGCAATGCAACCATCACGCGCTTAGAAACCTTTATTAAAGAACAGTGCATTCCTGCCGAGACGGAAGTCCTCATCAAAACCCAGCCAAGTTTCTATCGCATTATCCGAGAATCTTCTGCCGGAGCTGGCCTCATTTTCATGGGTATGCGTCCGCCTGGAGAAGAGGAGTCGATAAAAGAGTATAGTGGCTACTACGAAAATTTAATCGAAGCCACGAAGGAGATGCCCCCATTAGCGCTGGTACTCGCGGCCGAGAAAATTGAATTCCGACAAGTCATCGGCATTTCACCGAAAAACTAAGTAAGAGCGGAATACTCTCTACATCTCCAGCGCGGAGCGGATCACCGTTTTGAGTTCCGTATAGGCCGTTTCGAGATCATCATTGACGACTTGAAAAGAATATTCCGAAGCATGTGCCATCTCTTTCTTCGCATTCATAAGGCGTTTTTGAATCACCTCTTCATCATCTGTCCCCCGACCCCGAAGCCTTTTTTCCAGCTCTTCAGCAGAAGGCGGGGAGATAAAGATGTCGGTAAAGCCACGGCGAATTGGATGGCGGGGATCGAGTCGAGCAAGGGCGTTTCGAATTTGCTCCGTCCCCTGCACATCGATATCTAGCAGAACATGATTCCCCTGTTCCATCGCGTAAAGCACGGTATCTTCAAGCGTGCCGTAAAAGTTTCCGTGCACGGTTGCATGCTCGAGAAATTCTCCATTTTTGATGCGTTCTTTAAATCCTTTTTTTGTCAGAAAATAGTACTGCTCTCCATCTTTTTCCTCACCCCGCGGAGCCCGAGTGGTGCAGGAAACGGAGTATAGGATTTTAGGAAACTCATCAACCAAACGGTTACAAAGCGTACTCTTTCCAGCGCCGGACGGTGCCGAAACCACAATCATGAGCGGGCGCGAGGATTGCGAAGCCGATGGTTTTTCGTCAATCAGTTCCTGCGTTTGAGATGAAGCCATTTAAAATTCTCCGAAGGGGGGATTATTCAACATTCTGTACTTGTTCACGGATGCGTTCTAGCTCTGTTTTAAAGGCAACCACATGCCGAGTGATGACCACTTCGTTAGCCTTGGAACCCACGGTGTTAATTTCGCGGAACAACTCCTGACATAGGAAATCGAGCGTCCGACCGACGGGCTCGCTCGAGCGTAATAATTTACGCGTCTGAGCCAAGTGACTCTTTAGACGGGTCAACTCTTCACTGATATCACACCGATCCGCAAACAGGGCAATTTCACGAACCATCCGTTCGTCTGAGGCCACATCCTTAAGCCCCGCCTCTTCCAATCGTTGGAAGAGTTTTGTGCGGTAACTATCAACGACTGAATGAGCCAATCTGGCGATTTCCTTCATGAGGCCTTCGAGCAAGACGAGACGCTCACGCAAATCTTTTTCAAGCGCTTTTCCTTCGGCAGCACGCATCCGAGCGAGCCCCCGCAAGGCCTTGGTTACCGCTTGATCGAGTACGGTCGCGACATGCTCCGTATCGATATTTTTCTGTTCAATAGAAACCAATCCCGGAAGACGAGCAATGGTTTCTGCACCCAGATCATCGGCCAGTTTAAGCTTTTTTGCTACGGCACGAATAGCGTCCACATATTGTTGCGCCAATTGGGCGTCCACTTTCACGATTCCTGCCGAACCCTCCGCTGTATCAACACGAACGACACCCGAAATACGCCCGCGCGAAAATTCTCCCCGAACAAGGCGTTGAATTTGGGCATCCAGCGCAACTAAGTTGCGAGGCAGGTTAATACTCACATCGAGCTGCTTGCGATTCACAGAGCTAATCTCTGCGACCACTTGAATGCCCGCCGCCGAGGCCGTTCCCTCGCCATACCCTGTCATACTTTTTATTGGCATTGTTGCTCCTTCTTCCATTCAGCGATCTGCTGAACATCCTTATCGCCCCGGCCCGAGAGATTGATCACCAACAAATCATCCTGAGTAAACTGATCGGCATTTTTGATGATCCAAGCAATGGCATGCGAGCTTTCGAGTGCAGGAAGGATCCCTTCCCACTGCGAGAGTTTATCAAACCCATTTACCGCTTCGACATCGGTGACATAGGAATATTCGGCTCGCCCGAGGTCGCGAAGCAGGCTGTGTTCCGGACCAACGGCCGCATAATCTAGTCCCGCACTAATGGAATGGGTTAATGAAATCTGCCCATCATCATCTTGCAGCACATAGGTTTTTGTGCCCTGCAAAACACCTACCTTTTCTTGGGCAAAGCGAGCCGCATGCGCGCCCCCTTCAATTCCTAAACCACCGGCTTCAACCCCGATCATACGAACGCCCTCATCCTTAATGAAGGGATGGAATAGACCAATGGCATTACTACCGCCCCCCACACAAGCCACGAGGGCATCGGGCAATCGCCCCTCCGCCTTGAGAATTTGTTTACGCGCTTCACGACCAATCACACTTTGAAAATCGCGCACCATCATGGGATAAGGATGCGAGCCAAGCGCAGAACCAAGAATATAGTGTGTGGAGTGAATGTTAGAAACCCAATCACGCATGGCCTCATTCACCGCCTCTTTTAAGGTCTGTTGACCCGTCGTAACGGGTACCACCGTTGCGCCAAGACTCTCCATACGGAAAACATTAAGAGCCTGCCGCTCCATATCGACCTTTCCCATATAAACAACGCATTCTATATCGAACATGGCACAAACGGTTGCCGTTGCCACGCCGTGCTGCCCCGCGCCGGTTTCCGCAATAATGCGTTTTTTACCCATGCGTCTGGCGAGCAGAATCTGCCCCATTGAATTATTAATTTTATGGGCCCCGGTATGACAAAGATCTTCACGCTTGAGATAAATTTTTGCGGTACCGAGTTGTCGGCTCATGCGTTCCGCGAAATAAAGCGGCGTTGGCCGGCCGACATATTCGCGGAGGTAGTATTGCAACTCCTTCTTGAATTCTGGATCTTTTCGGAGCTTCTTATAAACACGCGTAAGCTCGTTCAACGGCTCCATTAGCGTTTCTGGAACAAACATTCCACCATACGGCCCAAAATGGCCTTGTGAATCGGGTTGAGTTGATTTCATGGGTTAATCCTTTGCAAAATCGAGGAGGAATCATTATCTCCATCGCCCTTTAGTTCAAGGTAATTTAATGCCATCGCATCGTTCATCGATAAGGGATGGGGTTCAGAAAGGAGTCCCCCGGCAAAGGCGGCACGACCGATAACTTCTTCTGGAGAAATCCCCGTCTCACGAAGCTGAGTTATACTTTCGGAGCGCTGACGCTTGCTCAGTTTTTGGCCCGTGTCATTAAAAAGCAGGGGATGGTGAAAATAGTCAGGAGCGGGAGCTTCTAATTTTTCAAAAAGTTGAATTTGGCGGCCTGTGCTAGAGAAAATATCCTGCCCCCGTATAACGAGATTAATGCCATGGCGAATATCATCACAGACGCAGCAAAATGAGTACGTCCATTGGCCCGTGTGATCGCGCAATGAAAAGTCCCCGCATTGTTCTTTCGGCATTTGGTGGCATTCCCCCCGGGCAAGGTCATGAAAGGTAACTTCATTGTCCGAGCATCGGAAGCGAACTGTATGGCCTTTAAGGGGGAGCTTTTTTTGTGCACAAGTCCCCGAATAGCATAGCTCTCCCGGCCCCTTTTTCTGGTTAGAAAGAATCTCTTTGCGACTACACTCGCACCCGTAGACCCTCCCTTCTTCAACCAGCTTGGCCAACTTATCTTCATAGAACGCAGCCCCATCGCTTTGACGATAAGGAGAAGGTACTAACGCATTCGAGGTCGTCATTCCGAGATCGGGGAAAAACCCAAGCCACTCCATATCCGATAGAATGGCTTGCTCATATTCTGGACGGCTACGCGCAAGATCGTGATCTTCAATTCGAGAAAGAACCTTTCCTTTCTTAGCACGGGCGATCCCCCAAACATAGAGCATGTGTAGCACATGCCCCAAGTGGAGATAGCCTGTCATGCTCGGTGCGAATCGAGTCACCAAACTCATGATGGTCTACAAGCCGTGATGAAGGCTTCAACCTTAGCGATATCCTTTAGCCCCGGTTCAATTTCAACTCCAGAACTAACATCAACCCCCCATGGCTGAACCTGCTGAATGGCGGAAGAAACATTATCCGGACTCAATCCCCCTGCTAAAAGAATAGGAATTTCTGAAGATTGAACCAGCTCTCTCGCCTGATTCCAGTCGCAGGTTTCACCTGTTCCGCCGATGGTTTTGGGATCATAGGAATCAAGCAAGAAACGGTCGAATCCGGTGAATGAAGATTGAGAAGAGAGCTCCTTAGGGCTCAGCGCACGCCAGAGTTCAAGCCCCGCGAATGGATCGAAATTTATAGTCCAATCGTTAGAGATACCATGCAGTTGCAAAACATCGAATCGGGCTAATTCTGCGGCACGGATTAATTCATCTTCGGAGGGATTAACAAATACCCCAACGCGCTTAATCCCCGTTGGGGTCTTCCACTGTCCCACTTTTTTTGGATCAACATACCGCTTTGATTTTTCCCACTGAATGAACCCAAGAGCATCAGGCTGAAACGCAGAAATCTGCCCAAGGTCAGACCCGGAGCAGATTCCACAGATTTTAACAAATAGGCCCATGCTTTATTCGGTGACAGGAGTCAATTCAAGCTCAGCAATATCTTCCGCGGTTTCGATGGCAGCCTCAACCGCCATTTCCTTCCGTTGGTCGCTATCCATATTAAATATTTTATTTTGACCATCCGCCCATACAATTTCGATATCATCGATACCGACAAAACCGAATGCTCCGCGAATTTGACGCGACAGTGCATCGCGCTCATCGTCTTCCTTATAAACCGCACCAGAAGCGACGAGCAGAACAACACTCTTAATTTTGTGCAATGGCTTAACGCCTTCTTCAACGCTCACCGAGAACGTCAGTCCTGGAGAAAGAACCTGATCGATCCACGCCTTCATGATGGCCGGAACAGAATAGTTCCACATGGGCATGGTCAGCACAAGTACGTCAGCTTCGTTGAACGCTTCGGCCTGCTTGGCCGCATAGTTCATGGCCATTTCTTCAGCTTTTCCTGGCGTATAGGTTTCATCGAGAACCGGATACCAAGTCCGCTTATAAAGCTCATAGGAGTAAAAGGGCGGCTTTTCGTCATAAAGATCGGTATTCACCAAATCAACATCCGGACGGAGTTCGATCAACTTACCAAAGAAAGCGGCGGCGAGTTGTTTGGAAACAGACTCCTCAGTTGGCTTTGGATTCGCGCATATATGCAAAACATTCATTCTAAAAACTCCTTTATCAATTAACACCCAAGTGGATTTTTCCTGAAGTAAAAGCGTGTTTATAGCCTATAATATTCCGGTGGTACAACCAATAAGCCGTAAAAGAGGCGGGGAACAAAAACTATTGCGAGCTACCAAATGTGACATTCTTTATTCCGGCTCCCGCGCAGGCATTGAGCACATCGACCACGCGCTCGTGCGCGGAGTCATCCGCCGCGGAAATAGTGACAATGGCCTTTGTTTTCGACAGGATAGAGGCCTGTTGATAGCGAAGAAGGGTATATTCAAGTTCGGCAAGATTGGCCGTTTTCGATGTGGCATAGGTCTTATTATTGAGCATAACGGTGCCGTCCGCCATAATTTCAATAACCTGTTCGTCGGGCATCTCTATCTGCGTTGACTGCGCTATAGCGCCGGGCAAAGAGAGCGTAAGGTCGGCTTCCGTTCGCTTGAGAGTGGAACTTACCATAAAATAAATGAGGAGCAGAAACACCACATCGATCAGCGGTGCGATTTGTAAATCGACCTTTTCGTTGATCAGTTCATCCATCCAAACTTTCATAATTAGTTTCCAGATTCAAAGGTAGCAAAAATCACATGAGCCACCCCACCTTCAGCGCAGGCCGCCATAACCTCTTTCACATGCTTGTGCTTCGCGTAGCGGTCAGCCCGCAGATAAACTTCTGCATCGCTATTTTCGGCCAGCAGTTTTTTGATGGAAGGCGTGATAGAGGACACGTCGATTTTTTTAAGGTTCATAAAAATATCAACCTCCTCACCGGTCGAGTCCATTGAGCGAATGGTAATCATCTGCCGCCCGCGCGTAGCTTCAGACACGGTAGACTTATTGGCAACCGGCAGTTCAACGGGAGTTCGGTCCATCTTCGTGAGGTGCGAGGCCACCATGAAGAAAATCAGAAGCAAAAAGACCATATCAATCATGGGAGCCATGTTGATCTCGTCGTCGCCACCTTCTATTGGAATCTTGAATTTCACGCATCAACCTCCGGCTAGCTAGTCCACCTTGGCATAGCGGAATATATTCATGAAATGGCCAACCATACGCCCCATCGTGGTCATACTTTTAATAAAATTATTCTTAAAGATGAAGTAAGCAATCATGGCTGGAATGGCAATAATTAACCCCGTTGCGGTTGTGATAAGAGCCTCTCCAATATTTCCAGCAAGCACTTCTGGATTGCCCATTCCCCCAGAGGCAATGGTACTGAACGCCTTGATCATCCCCGAAACCGTACCGAGCAGCCCGAGCATTGGGGCGGTTCCCCCAATGATGGAGAGAAAGTTAATCGGCTTCATGAAAGTCACCATCTGTTCGTTTCCGGCCTCTTCAATCGCCTCCATCACATGGGCAGCATCGTATTCGTACTCTTCGGAAATACGCTCCATCCCCGCATCGAGCACCGCGGTCAGTAGGCTATCATTTTCTGCACAAAGAGCACGAATTCCGGCCACATCGCGCTTCTTCATCAGCGCTTCGATCTGCGGTTTAAGATCGACCCGTAGCATATTTTTTTCACGAAGCAGAAGTGAGTTACGGATAATAAAATAGAGCGTCGCCATCGAGAACAACCCCAAGGGATACATAAACGGGCCGCCTTGTCGGATTAACTCACTAAAGGTCATTGAATTGGCCGTATCAATTTGCTCACTCGCTGCGACCGGAGTGGCTTCCTGAGCCAGAGCGGTTGCAATAGGGAAAATCAGTGCGGCCAGCATGATCAGCATGGCCAACATTCCAACAGATCCTTTTTTTATCATAAACTACTCTCCTCGATTTCCGGTTGTTTGCTTTTTAATCTGTTCCCCCAGCTTGCTCCATTGCGTGCCAGGATAGGTCATTAATAATTCATTTGCGACGGATTCTGCTTTTTTAAACTGCCCCGTTTTTTGATAAACCTCCGCTTCGAGCACCGTCGCCGGAGGAAGCCATTCAGGATTACGACTGTGGAAGGCGATAATTTTTGAGATATGTAACATGGCCTGCCGATAATCCTTCCGCTCAACGGCAAACCGTCCGCGAATATATTCCGTCATAGGAACCGAAATTTCTTCGGGATTCATTACAGAAGCAAACATGGCTTCGGCCGTTCCAATTTTTTCTTGGTTGAGTAAAATTAGCGTAGAATAAAGATTCGCAATATCGACCTGCTCGGCCTTTTTCATTTTACGTAGTTTCACTATCGTTTCTTCTGCACCGGACCAATTTTTATTCCCGTACTGAACCCGCAACATCCAAACCAAATAATCGCCCAAATTCCCTGGCAAGTCGCTGTGGATCATGACCGGCGAAACATACTGCTGTAATAGATTTTCCAGCGCCTTGTGCTTTCCTGAATAAAACATTTTTTTACACATTTTAAGGTCAAGCCCACTAAAGCGAAATTCAACCTTTGTGATGACCGAAACCGAGGTTGATGCTTGTCCCGTGTCGGAATAGAGGCGACCTCCAGCAATATTAAGTTTTTTAACCACAAATGAGCTTCCGGTATTAACGGTGATCTTAGCCCTATATTCTGATTGAGCCACGGCTG
>JAOZSZ010000032.1:8909-10431 GCA_029939385.1 Pontiella sp.
AATAAAGCGCTTCGGGAGTTAATGGGCCGCGCCATTCACGAATGGCTAATATTTCCTTATAGGCATCGATGGCTTGTTCATATTTCCCCTGCAAGCGGTAAATATCGCCCCGGCATTTACGCGCCCAACCCACCGATGGGCTATAACCAAATTTTAGTAAAATATCGTCCGAGAGCACCAGCGCCTCTTCATAATTTTCTTCGGCCACCAAGGCCTCGAGGTTCGCATTCATCACATAGAGCATATTTGCGGAGACCTCGAAAGTCATCTTGTAGCGCTGGTAGGCCGCGTGCACCATTTCATAGGCCTCCTGCTTCACGCCTTCACGAGCCATCAGCACTAGCGTAATGGATCCTGCGGCCGGAACATTTTTTGAATGAACAATCGAATTCACATAGGCCGCGCGCACATCACCCTCGGTAATATTTGCAAAAACAGTTTGATAGCGCAGTTCCAACGTTTTTTGTTTGCTCTCTACGGCGGCGTTCAAATGTCTCATCAACTTCTCAATGAAGAGATTGCGATATCCGACCCAGTCCTCCCCCTTATAATCGGCAATTAACTCATTCAAAATAAGATCAACATCAACCCGCTCGGCATGATTTCCAAAATCATCTACCGCTTTAAAATAGGCGTTCAAGACGAGTGAATATTCATCCCGTGCTTTGAAGGATCTCCCCTTCCAATTTACCGCATGAGCAAGATCACTCTGTTCGTTCCATTCCTCGAGATAATCGTCCATGAGTTTAATAATTTCCGCATAGTTTTTCTCCAGCGCGAGCACCTTAGCTGATTGAAAAACGGGATAATTCACCTGCGATATATTTAAGGCCTTCTCTTGGGCGAGCCGGTAGAAACCAAGTGCAACAGAAAGATCGCCCTCGGCGGCACGCAGGTCACCCAGCATCGCATAGGCCTCTGAAAGGAGTGCACTCTCTGGAAACTGATCAACGAACCCCCGAAAACTAAGCTCAGAGGCCTCATATTGTTCGGCTCCATATTGTGCAATACCCAGCCGATAAGAAGCATCCTCTTCAAAGGAATGAATGGCATACTTTGGATTGGAAAGATAGCCTTCGAAAGCGGCCGCCGCCGCCTCGAAATCTCCAAGAAAAAGGAGCGTCATGGAACGCCAATATTCAGCTGATTCGTAGTAATGACGATCCGGCCATCGCTTAAGAACCTCAGTAAAATACTCCAATGCTTCGGTATAATTAAGCTGAAGAAAACAGATATAGCCCATCATATACTTCACTTGATCAATGTGCTTATGACGGGGCGAAAGCTCCAGCCCCTTCCGGCCCATTTCATAAGCAAGATCAAACTGCTTCTGCTGCATGTGCACCTGCATCAGATTCAGCGTCACATCATCAATAAACTCTCCCTGCGGCAACTGCTCCACATACGCATAGCCCTCAGAAATCGCCATGCTCCACTCCTGTTCGGCGAGCATAACGACAAAGGCAGAAAAACGAGCTTGTTCAGAAAGAGCACAATCCGGATTCTCGGTGTAAATACGTTG
>JAOZSZ010000033.1 GCA_029939385.1 Pontiella sp.
GGGGATAATCCGATCAATTGCTAAGGCCTGTAGCGTACGCGGAGCTCCTAATAATGAGCCAAGTGCGCTGGATAGTGAGGCCGCAAATACACCAATAAGGATAAAGATGCCCCAGCGCGAAACCGTTGTCATTATGCTGGGGTCGATCAATAGTAAATTATGATTTGGAACGATATGATTTAAAAAAATGGGAAGTATCATATAGACGATATAGCCCGTGCTAATGGCGAGCAGAGTCCCTAGAGGTAATGATTTCGAGGGGTCTTTTAGATCCCCAGAAAGTCCAAGCCCGGCCTCGATTCCCGTTACGGCAGGAAAGAATACCGCAAAGACTACCCAGAAAGCGGCCTTAGGGGGAATGATTGCCTCTGCTGGAACCGTCAGGGCTTCGACACTGGGGGTTCCCATGAAGAATGAAATGAGCGAAAGAAGGATCGCGGCAAAGACGCCAAATTGAATTTTTAGCGCAAGATCAGCTGAAAAATAGGCCAAGGCCGTCAGGGAAACTAAGGTGCCGGCCGAGATGATTTTTGCGGATAAAGCGGGATCGAACATGGGCAATGGATTGCCTAACATGAGTAGTGCTTCCGTGAAGCCAGCAATATAGAACGCCACACCGATAGCGCGGGCAAAAAATAGAGGCAATCCAATGGCAGCTCCGGCCTCAAGGCCGAGGGAGCGTGAAATCATATAGTAGGCTCCGCCGCCTCCCACCTTCATATTTGTGGCCATGGCAGAGATCGATAAACCGGTCAAAAAAGTGATTGCTGTAGCAAGGGTTACGATCAAAAGAGTGCCTAGAAGGCCAACATTGCCGAGCACCCATCCGAAGCGTAAATACATGATTACGCCAAATATGGTTAATACGCTCGGGGTATAAACACCTTTAAAGGTTCCAAATGAATAGCCCTGTTTCTTCGTTTCTTTACTCATAAAAGAGTTCCAGTTTCCTAGGAAGTTATTAAGCGAAAGTCTTTCAGACCTTGCCAGAAAAGGAAAGCGCATAACGATTCTGGGTATTGGATGGGCTCGCTTCTTAAAAGGAAAAGAACCTATCGTCTAAGTAGACGGCCGTCTCTTTAAATGATAGGTTTATTTTATGAATTGGATCACATTTCATCATCCAGATATAAGCTTGCCGGTGGTACGTAGGCGAGTTGGCATTGAGATTATGGAAATGCTTGAAATATCAGCTTTATTTCTATCAAAAGGGGGGTGGGGAATACTCAATCGGCCTTGCTATCCCAATCAGGCTGCTTATATGAACGCAACGAGTCGATTGCGTAAGAAGGGGTTGCTGGTAAAGCGTTCCGTGGGAGGAGATATGCCAAAACTCCTTCTTTCTGAGAAGGGACGAGACGTATTGCCTGAATATTTTTCCCCTGAAAAAATGTGGAACAGGAAGTGGAACGGTATTTGGTATTTAATGGTTTATGATGTTCCAGAAGTGGATCGAAAATATCGGAATATTCTTAGGCTTTTCCTAAAGCGCATGCGAATGGGATCTCTTCAGCAAAGTGTTTGGGTTACCCCACGGGATATTCGCCCGGATTTTGATGATTTAGCAACGGCAGCAAACGTTGATGCTTTTGCCTATTTGTTTGAGGCGAGAACGGTACTCGGTCTGCCTAGCCGAAAAGTAGTTGAAGATGCTTGGGATTTTGAACGATTATTTTCTATACAAAATGTTTATTGCAACGTGATGGAAAAAAATATTATGCGCCTGAATGAGGGGGCTTTCACAAGAGAAGAGCTGGGCGATTTAATGCGTATTGCCGTGGAGGCCTATCACGGTGCATTTGTAGAAGACCCCTTACTGCCATCTTCTCTTCTTCCGAATGATTATTTGGGGAAACAGGTTTTTTCTCTGCACCGATCCTTGTTTCAGAATCTTGATCAACAGATTCATAACCTATCATCCAGATAGACGGCCGTTTATTCGGATGATAGGTATATAATCATGATATGCATTAATCTTGGGTGTACCAAGTGATGAGGCGTTCATGAATCTTCTTAAGATCTTCGAGAATCATGGTGAGCGAAGGAATCAAGACGAGTGTGATAAATGTGGCAAAGAGAATTCCGAAGCCAAGTGAAATGGCCATTGGAATGAGGAACCGTGCTTGGCGTGATTGTTCGAAGATCATGGGAAGCAATCCAAAGAAGGTGGTGAGCGTGGTAAGTACGATGGGTCGGAAGCGTTGGGTGCCAGCGGCCATGATGGAGTCATGCACGCTGAGTCCTTCCCTTCGTTTTTGATTGAAGAAATCGATTAACACTAGCGAGTCGTTTACCACCACGCCAGAGAGTGCAACAATTCCAAAGATACTGATTACGCTTAGGCTATATCCCATAATGAGATGGCCAATCACGGCTCCGACAATTCCGAATGGAATACTAATCATAATAATGAGCGGCTGGCTATAGCTCTTGAAGGGAACGGCAAGAATCACGTAGATCAGAATGATGGCTCCAAGCAATCCCTTGAGTAGTCCGCCGACGCTTTCGCGTTGATCGGCCTGACGACCCTCGAAGGAATAGGTCAGTCCAGGATAATTTTGTTTGAGTTGGGGGAGGGCTCCAGATTTTATATCGCCGAGGACTAAGGGGGCCTTGCTCTTTGGGGTCACATTTCCTGAAACAGTAACAGTGCGCCGGCCGTTGCGACGATTGATGGTGGTATAGGCGCGTCCTCGCTTCATATTTACCACTTCTCGAAGAGGAACCTCGGTGCCCGTTGGGGTTCGGATAATCATGGATTCAAGGCTAAATTCGGTTTCGCGCTCGGCTTCCGGCAGACGCGTCATAATCTTAATTTCGTTCCGGCCACGTTGCTGGCGAATGGCTTCCGCACCATAGTAGGCGTGACGAACTTGCTGAGCAACTTCGAATGAAGTCAGTCCTAAGCTGCGTCCTTCAGGTTTAAGTGTAAAGTCGATTTGCGGTTTACCAGGGGTGACCCCGCTATCGATATCACTGACCATGGAATATTCGCTAAGTACGTTGGCAAGATCGCGGCCCGCCTGTTCAAGGATTGTGATATCGCGATGTGAAAGTTCGACCGTTAGGGCGTCGCTACGGCCGCCGGGTCCACCGCTGTCAGCACGAAAGCGAATCGTATCAATGCCCGGCAATACCCCCGATTTTTTACGCCAGCGCTGGACGAACTCCGAGGTAGAAACGGGGCGATCCTTTGACTCGACCAGATCGAAGGTAATCGAGCCGCTGTGCCCGCCGGAGTTGCCGATTTGGGACAAGTATCCCTTGATCTGTGGTTTTCCTGTTTGTTCTTCAATCTCGCGCACTAAATCGGTACCTGCTTTAATGATTTGATCATGAATGGCCTTCGTCTGTTCTACCGGAGCGCCGTAAGGCAATTTGAAGCTGCAAAGCGCAACATCAGATTCAACGCTAGGAAAGAGTTGGAAGCCCATGCGTCCACTTTTCACATAACTGAGCGTGAGAATTAAAATAAATAATCCCGTCGCCAAAGTGAGGTATCTTCGGCGCAGGGTGAGATCGAGGAATGGCCCATATTTTTCGTGGACAAACCGCATAAATGCCTGACTGAAGCGTTGTTGAAAATGATGAATCCGCCCCCTTTTTTTTCGTTCTTTTTGATGGGCTAGATGAGAAGGAAGCACAAAGAGCGCCTCGACCAACGAAATAATAAATGTGGTACAGACCACCAGCGGGATGGCGGCGAAGAATTTGCCCATGGTTCCAGGAACGAAGTAGAGCGGCATAAAGGCGACAATATTGGTGAGAATACTGAAGGTAACGGGCATCGCAATTTGGCGGGTTCCTTTAATGGCTGCGCGCAGAAAAGGCATCCCTTCTTGGTGATAATGGTAAATGTTTTCACCCACAACGATGGCATCATCCACCACGATTCCGAGCGCGAGAATAAAGGCAAACATGGAGACCATATTAAGGCTTAAGCCAATCGCAGGCATAATGAGCAAGGTGCCCAGAAAGGAGATAGGAATTCCGAGCATCACCCAGAAGGCCAGGCGCATTTCAAGGAATAATCCGAGGACGATAAATACCAAAATCAGGCCGAATAATCCGTTACGCAATAGCAATTCCATTCGTTGGCGAAACATATCCGCGCGGCTGTTCCATATTTCTAATTCAATCCCTTCAGGAAGACGATTTTTCATCTGCTCAAGAACGTCAAGCGTTGCTTTCTCGATCGAGATTGGGGTTTCTTTTCCGATTCGATAAACGGCCATCGTTAGGCCGGGCTTCCCATTGAAATAGGTAAACTGATCGGAGTCGATGAAGTGGTCACGGATTTTGGCTACATCTTCGATGAGCACCTGCGTTCCATCATGCCCTGTAATGAGCGGAATTTTCCCAAACTGTTTTCCATAGTCGCGCCGATCACGAACACGAATAAGAATTTCACCGCTCGTCGTTTTTATTCCCCCTCCCGGCATTTCGATGGAGGAGTGTGCAATAATATCCGCTACCTTTTTAAGGGTTAGATTATAAGCTCGTAGTGAATCCTGAGGGATCTCAATAGAAATTTCGTAGTTCCGAACATTAGAAAGTTCCACCTGTGTAATGCCCGGGGATTGAATGAGGCCATCGCGCACTTGTTCGGTTACTTCGCGTAGGACGGTGTCGGCGGTATTGGCCGAAACGATAACCGTCAGCACTTCGCGGCGAGTTGAGCTTACACTGATGATGGGTTCTTCAGCATCTTCTGGAAATGTAGTAATCCGGTCGATTTCGCCCTGGATATCTTGAGACAATCGACTCAGATCATGTCCGGGCATCATTTCAACCGTTACGACTCCGGAGCCTTCATTGGCTCGCGCCGTCACTTCTTTAACTCCGTCTAGCCCGCGTACGGCCTCTTCAACGGCCAGCACAGTGGCTTGTTCCACTTCCTCTGGGCTAGCACCGGGATAAGGTACGGTGATCGTGACAAAATCGAGAACGGCATTGGGTAAAAATTCTTGCCTAATATTAAAAATTTGCAGGAGACCCCCGAGTACGAGGATCAACATAATAATATTAGAAGTCACGGGATTGCGCGTCATCCACGAGATGGGGCCGCGCCGCTCTTTCCCCGGTAAAATAGATTTATTTTTCATTACTCATCGATCCTTTTTTACCGTTTTTCTTGCCTGCGCCTGCACTCTTTTTATTAGGAACGGGCTCGCCCACGAACTGGAGTTGCATCCCATTAATAGGCATGGAGAGGTTTGTGAGGATCAACCGTTCGCCATCATTAAGTCCACTCGAAATAATGACATCTGTTGTGTCGCGCCAGCGGACTTCGACTTCGCGGATTTCGAGCGTACGATCTTTTTTGGCCAGCCAAACAAAACGATCATCGTGTAGTGCTCTTCGTGGAATATGGTATGCATTTTCAATGGCCGAGCCTTCGATTTCCATGCGTACATACTCGTTTAATAAGAGCGGTTGCTTGTTTGCAGGATGAGCTTTCACGGCCACGAGCACGCGGGCCATGCGTCCGCGTTCTTCGAGGGTTCTTTCGAGTCGGATGGCGCGCCCTTGACGAATCTCTCCCGTGCTACGGGTAAGGGTGACGAGTGAACCATTTTGGGGATCGCATTCAATCCATTTAAGGCGATCGACGGGGATGGATGCTCGCACATAAAACTCATCAGAACCGGACAAGATGGCCAGGGTGTCCTGTAGGTTAATTTGCATGCCTAGGTCTGTTTTTCGCTCAATCACAACCGCATTAAATGGCGCGCGAATTTCGGAGCGTGTTAGATCGAGCTGGGCCTTTTTAAGTTCAGCCTTAGCCGCTTCAAGTTTGGCGGTGCGATATTTCAGATGAGGTATCCGCAGCGCCAGTGCGCGGTCAAATTCATCTGTATCCGTATCGGAGCCCAGAAGTTCCCATTCCCGCGCCGCAATATCGCGCTGTCCCTCTTCAAGTTGAAGTTGGAATTCGGCTTCGGCTAGTGCGGCTTTTTTTTGTTCAAGCGCCAGTTGGTAATCAATGGGATCAATCTTTAGGATGAGCTCACCTTTAGCAAAGGAACCCCCTTCGATAAATTCGGGAGCCACTTCAATAATTTCACCACTAACCCGGGCGCGTAACGTGATTTGGCGGGCGGGGGAAACCGTTCCAGTTACCTGGAGCTTAACGGGTTGAATCCCCGCTTTAAGCGTTAGAGTTTCGACGCTATAGGCACTCCGTTGAGGCCGTTTCTTTTCCGGCTTCTTCGTGGTCTTGATAATGTTTTTTCCCATTCCAATCGCCACCACGATAAGTAAAATTGGGATCAGAATTTTTCTATATTTCTTCAATAAGTTCATGGTTATTCCTCGTTTTCAATTGATGGGATTTTGAGTTCATCCACCCAGCCACCACCGAGTGCACGGTAGAGGTTGATTCGGTACTGCAAAAGGGTGTATTGAGCCACGACGCGGTCGCGTTCTAGATTCTGGAGACTAACGAGTTCGACGAGGACAGGAAGATATTCGATGAGTCCCTTTCGATAGCGGTTAATGGCCTCCTTGTGGGAGTTGCGGTTTAGTTCCAGATTTCGGTCAAGCGCAAGAATGTATTCGCGTTGCTTCTGTTCGGAAGCCAAGGCATCTTCCACCTCCTTCATCGCGTTAATGACGGTTGCGCGGTAGATGGCAAGGCGTTCGTTAACGACGGCACGGGTTCGTGCAACCTCTGCTTTGCGACGGCCGCCCTCGAAGATGGGGCCGGTCACGCTAGCGGCTAGATTGGCGAGCCAATTATCGAATAGATCTTCGACCTCAATATTATTTCCGCCATAGCTTGCTCCCGCCGTGAGACGAAGGGTGGGCAGGCGGTCGGCGCGTGCGGCGCTCACCATCCAGTCCGCCGATTGTAGGTTGAGTCCTGCTTGGCGAACATCAGGACGGTTGGCGAGCATATCCGCAGGAATCCCAATAGACGGAAGGGCTGAAAGGATGGGAAGGGTGGCTTCGGGGATTTTTAAGGTTTTAAAATCGGTACGGCCGAGGAGTGCCGCGAGGCTATTAAAGAGAAGCTTCTCTCGTAACTCAGCCAACGGAATACGCGACTCGGTTCCGGCAACGGCTTGGCGCTGTTGATACACATCGAGCGCGGTGGCGCGCGATTTTCGAAAACGTAATTCAATAAGTTCAAGCGAGGTTTTGTTGGATTCGAGTTGTCGGCGGATTAATTCTGTTTGTAACCGCTGGGCTACGATGCCCACCCATCCTAGAGTGGTTTGTGCGGCGAGAGTGAGGGCGGCGGTATTGAGCTGTTCCCGTGAAGCGGCTCGATCAAGCGAGGCTGCTTCGGTTTGAGATTTAATGCGGCCCCACAAATCGACCTCATATCCCGCAGTTAATCCTAGTCCAAAGTTATTGAAAGAATCGGTTCCCGGGGACTGACCGCCCGTTGTTTTTTGTTTGGACGAGCCGGCGTTTCCGGAATAGTTGAGTGTGGGATAGCGCGCCGCGCCAGCCTTACTGGCAAGGGCCTCGGCTTGGGCCAATCTTGCCCAGGCTTGTTGAAGGGTTGGGCTATTGGTTAACGCTTCGTCGACGAGCGTGTCGAGGTCCTCGGACTGGAAGCTTTCCCACCATCGATTGGTGGTATCTGAGCTCTGGGTATAAAGCGAGAACTCTTCGGGCACAGGTTTATTGAGCTCCATTCGTTCATCGGGGGCAAAAATTGCACAAGAGGAGAGCAGGCCCATTATGGGAATTAAAAACCATTTCAAATATCTATTCATAGCATGTTCCTCATCCTAGAGTTAGTAGGGATGTTCAGTCGGCAAAGTCGGTGGATTGGTTTTGTTGGATTTCTTTTAAGCCCCCCAGCGAGAAACGGACAATATGGAGGGCAATGTGATCGATCTCCTTCTCCGACATCGTTTCTTTTCCAATCATCTGTCCGCGCAACGGCCGGCTAAAATTATAGAAAGCACATTGGGCAATAATGCTGTGGACACATTGGGTACGGGCATAAATGTCCAGCATTGAGTTGGGCATGGATTGAATGATGGATGCCATATATTGGCTTTGGGGAAGGAGATAGTCCTCTGTAATTTTTTTAAGTGAAAGCGTTGGCGATGCCATTTCTCGATAGAGCAATTTGGCGAATAAGCCACTTTCATTTTCACTAAATATGCGGTGAAGAATAGCACTTGTAAATTGATAGAGCATTTCTTCAAGAGTTGGAGTTTTCGGCAGATCCTGGTTGATAGGAAAGGTTTCTGTGGCGATGGAAAAGGCCCTTTCCCAAACGTGGTCGTAGAGCGTTTCTTTATCCCCAAAATAATAATTTACCGAAGCAATATTAGCCCTAGCGGCTGTACAGATTTCCGCTACAGTGGCCTCGTGAAACCCTTTTTCCGCAAAAATTTTGCAGGCGGCTTTGAGTACACGATCTTTGGTTGTCGATAATTTTTCATCCATAATTAAAATATTCATTTCAAATGAGTATTTGAAATATAGCGACTGGGTTTCATTCGTCAACAAAAAGAGGCACTCGTTTTCACGAGTACCTCAACGTATTTGCACCATAGCCCTTGGGGCGCAGGTGGATGCCTGCTCCCTACAGCCCATAGGTTGAGAGATCGACGCCTAATCCTTTTAGCGTATCTAGATAAACGCTATAGCGCGTCTTCAATGCGTTAAGCTGATCGGTATATTGGGCCAACTGGGTCTTCAATATCTTTCCTTTTTCGCCCATTGCATCGGTCAACGAAAGCCCATTAATTTTATCGACCACGGCTATAACCTGAGCCTTTTTTTCTAAGAGCACATCTTTATATTTGTTTGCATAGGCTAGTGTCTGGGCTTTATCGAAATGGGCTACCTTTTGTTTGATCTCTTCAACTGACTGATTTAGGTCATCCATCACATTTTCGGTCTTCACGGAAAGGGAGCTTATTGCTGTCGCTTTTGGTGGGGTTATCGTTTCGGGTTTCTTTGTAACCTCTGCTGGCTTCTCTTCGACTACCGCAGTTGCCTTGGGCGTCTTCTCTGCGACTAGCGCAGTTACTTCTGCCGTTTCCTCTACAACTTTCTCGGCGCTCATCCGTTCTGTAGCGTCTCCTTCGTTCCGTTTACAGCCCGCGCATAGCACCAATGTGGCCGCCAATGTATAAAATACAATCTGTTTCATTTTATTCTCCTCTTTGGTTAAAGGTTAAAATCTTCCAATAAGAGAGAAAGTGTATCGAAATCATTAAATCAGTACAGTTAAATTAAAATCAAAACCCTGCGGCGTCGTTTTTTCTTTGCGTCGCTGATGTCGCGCGATACCGTCTGAACCATGGCACGAAAAAAGGTTAAAATTTTAGGCATCGATACCTCCCTGCGTTCGACGGGTGTGGGCATTATAGAGGTTTGTGGTTCTGAGCTGCGGGCGGTGGCCTATGGGCGCATTCAGAATAAACCGAAGGTTCCGCATTCGCTATGCCTGGCCACGATCCTTGATTCAATCACGGAGCTGATTGAGCAACATCATCCTGATTGCGCGGCAATCGAAGGCGCATTTTTTGCTAAGAATGCTAATACCGCGATGGTGCTGGGGCAGGCGCGGGGCGTAGCGATTGTGGCGTGCGCAAAAAAGGGATTGGAAGTCTCCGAGTATTCGCCACGCAAGGTAAAGTCTGCCGTGGTGGGTACGGGGGCCGCACAAAAGGATCAGGTGGCAAAAATGGTAATGCGGCTACTCAATCTTACGGAGCAGCCGCAGGAAGATGCCGCCGACGCACTGGCGATTGCGATCTGTCACTACCACCAGCTCTCCCTGCCGGAAGAGCTTCGGGCAAAGAAAATTTAATTCATGCTCTACCAGTTTTCGGCGAGGACTTCGAAGTGTGCTTGCGGATGGGCGCAGGCTGGGCACATGCCGGGCGCTTCTTCGGCTTCGTGGATAAAACCGCAGTTACGGCAACGCCAGGTCACCTTTCCATTTTTCTTAAAGACCGATCCTTCGTTCAGGTTTTTTAGTAGATCACGGTAGCGTTTTTCGTGCTGCTTTTCGGCAATGCTGATTTTTTCATAGACGATGGCAATGGCCTCGAACCCTTCCTCACGCGCCTTGGCGGCAAAGGCCGGATAAATTTCTAACCACTCTTCTTTTTCGCCACCAGCGGCCGCTTCAAGATTTTCTGCGGTGGTGCCCGTTTTTCCGGCGGGGTAGCAGGCTGTAATTTCCAGATCGCCGCCTTCAAGGAATTTGAAAAAGCGCTTAGCGTGCTCCTTTTCTTGGTCAGCGGTTTCCATGAAAATATCAGAAATTTGCACAAGGCCTTCCTTCTTGGCAACGCTTGCGAAATAGGTGTAACGGTTGCGGGCTTGTGATTCGCCGGCAAATGATTTTAACAGATTCTTTTCGGTTTCGGTTCCTTTAATACTCGGCATGGGGTTGTTCCT
>JAOZSZ010000210.1 GCA_029939385.1 Pontiella sp.
AGATTAATGATAATAAACCAATCCACGTTCTATTTCCGATAGCCCATATCCACGTCAATAAGAAGGCTCCCCAACTCCAACCTTTGATTTCATCTGGGACTACTGCTGACTTTCCTTGGCCTGATGTATTTTCCATTGGTTTCCTTTTTTAATTTTCCATCTAACGTTTAGGGTTTTATCCCTCCTGCCTCTCATAAACTCCAGTTCCCATCGCAGGAGTTGAATGGCAGGAGGATAAAATTTGGTTGGACTGAGCCTCTCGGACACGTCCGGACTATCTATGGGGATTGTATGGAACCTCGGGCTCCGATTCCATAGTTTTCTTTTTGTTTCTTTCTAATGATTGGAAGGCGGAGGAGGAATGCCCGTAGATAACGGAAGGCGGAAGGATGGTTTTTGAAGAGCTGACGGGGTGATTTTTGTATTTTTCGAGTGATGGGTACAAGCGAGCTGCGAGGCGCGTTGCGTCTCTTTCCGGAGGTTGGATGTCGCGGTTCGGCTTCATAATCAGGGGGGCGGTTTGGCTTGTGGTAAGGGCGCGGGGATGAGCAGGGTTTTGCATTTTGGACAGCGGGTGATGTCGAGACCGGTGAGACGGAGGATTTTCTCGGCGGGGGTTTCGTAGGGCTCCTCTTTCTCTTCGGCGGCAGGGGGTTGGCCCAGACTTTTTCGGATGGTTTGGAGTGCCCATTTCTTGTTGGTGTTGGAGAGGAACCCGAAGAAGCGGATCTTTTTAAAGCTTGGCGGAAGGATGTGAAGGGTGAAGCGGCGGAGGAATTCGTTGGTTTCGAGGATCACGGGATAGGTTTTATTTTTCTTCCGGTTTTTAGCAATGAAGGTGACTTGGGTTTGGGTGATGTTTTTAATGCGGTGGTTGGAGATGGCGACGCGGTGGGTATAGCGACCGAGGTAGTCGAGCACCTGAGCGGGGCCGCCGAAGGGTCGCTTGGCGTAAACGTTCCAACTCTTGCGTTTCTTGGTGGAGTTGAGCAAATGGATGAAGGCGGGGCGTTTGGCGAGTGGCTTGAGTTGTCCATGGAACTCGAGCTCACCTTTTTCAAAGAGATGCAGAAGATGATCTCGGTATTTAGCGGCGAAGACGTTTCCGAGCGCGGGGACGGGAAAGAGAAAGCGCGGGTTGGGCGAGCGGATAAACTCGCTTCCGCGCAGGACTCCGGCGGGAATGATGATGTGCAGGTGAAAGTGGTCGCGTAGCTCTTGATTCCACGTATGCAGCACGGCGATAAAGCCGGGTTGGCCTTCAAGCTTCCATTTGGGTTCTTTCGCGAAACCGGTGAGGGTTTCGTTGACGGAGCGGAAGAGCAGGCCGAGCATTACCCGCTTGTTTTGGAGGACGAGCGGGTTGAGTTCGTGCGGCAGGGTAAAGACGCAATGAAAATAGGGAACGGGCAGAAGTTCACGTTGCCGCTTTTCAAGCCACTGCTGTTTGGCGACGGTCTGGCACTTAGGGCAGTGGCGGTTGCGGCAGGAATTATAGGACGGACGCTCAAAGCCGCAACCGGGGCATTGATCAAGATGCCCGTCGAGTGCGGCGGTACGGCATATTTTAATCAGGTTGAGTGCGGAGCAGACGTGCGGGGGCTGGGGATGCTTGCGAAAGAAAGCCGCTCCATGCTCACGCAACACGTCCGCGACTTCGAAGCGCGGGCGGGACATGATATCTCCCTATAGCTGATCGAGCGGGGACTTGACGCTCATGAGATGTTCGCGGGAGATATGGATGTAGCCCGAGGTGGTCTTGATGGCGGAGTGGCCCATCATGCGCTTGATCTCAAAAATGTCCGCACCGGCTTCGAGCATGTGCGTGGCGAAACAGTGGCGCAGAGTATGAATGCCGCCGTGATCGATGCCCGCGCGGTTTCGGATGAGATAGAAGATCTTCTGGGCCGAGCCGATCGGCATCGATTTCGAACGATCGCGTCCGAAGAAGAGCCACTCGCCTGGGTGGAAGTAGCGGTAGTAGCCCCGCAACTCGTCGAGCAAGCGATCAGGCAGAACCGTGTAGCGATCCTTGCGCCCCTTACCCTGCTCAACGCGGACAAGCCCGCGCTGCGATTCAATGTGTTTAGGGCGGAGCTTCACCACTTCGCTTACGCGTAACCCCGCGCCATAGACGCTCATTAGCAATGCTCGGTGTTTCGGGTTTTGTGCCGCCGCGAGCAGCGCGGCCACCTGCTCCGTGGAGTAGGCGCACGCACGGAAGGTCACCTTGCGCCGCGCCGGAACCCGCAAATCTGCCCGAGGGCGTGCGAGTACCTTTTCAAAGAGGAAACGAATCGCCGCTAAGGCCTGATTGACCGTATTCCACGCCAACTTGCGCTCTTCGATCAGATAAAGCAGGAAATCCTGCACCTGCTCATTCGTCAGATCCGCCGGGGAGCGGCGGTAGTGTGCGCCCAGCCGAGCCAGCCAGTCGATGTAGGTCTTGATCGTGCGCTCGGAATAGTGGCCAAGCGTCAGGGTGTCGATGGTGCGTTGCCGCAGGGGTGTTATTGTGCTCATGGTGAGCCTCCGGTTCTTCCCAGTACTCCTCATGAATACCGGGGCAAACGAGAGTCTTATCCTAAAAGGTGGCTTTGGCGAGAGCCTGACGCGTAGCGGCTTAGTTCAACGTTAATCCTGACCCTCTTGGGAAACGGGCTTCGCCTTCAAAACGGGCGTTGTCCAAGTAGGGTCTAGGATCTGGTTCTGCGGTTGTTATGGTTTGCTTAGATCAACAGGGTCTGGTTCAGCAAAAAGGTCTGCAGTTTTACCCAGATTCATATTTTGGTGTTTGAGTTCTTCGTATTTTTTGTGATCAAAGGGAACCCAAGGTGCTTGTCCTGTTTTGATTTTCTCTGACACATCTTTGGGGAGTGAATCGATTTCAGTCCAGTAGATATAGGTAACAGGGGCTTTCCTAATGAAAGTAATATAATTCTCAAATTCAATGTACGCTCGGTCATGAGTTGAACCGATGTAGGTTGCAGATGCAGCTGAATGCATTCCTTTTATAACCTCTGCATGTTGCAAAAATTCCTCA
>JAOZSZ010000211.1:0-614 GCA_029939385.1 Pontiella sp.
ACAATTTTTTGGTCGGATTCCCATAGTGTTTCTGCCGTGTGGCCATCTTTCAGGATATAGTTAAACTCCACCGTAACCGTTGTGGTTAGCACCGCATATTGGGCATCCCATCGTTCGACCGAAACATAGAGTACGGAGTCTGCGCCAAAGAGGGATGCAAGCCGCGTTGGATCTGCGCTATGAACCATGTCGGCATCGGCCAACCCATCTTCTTCCATCACGCGTTTGACCATATGAACGGGGAAAACATAGTAACCTCGCTCTGCAACGGGTTTTGAAATCGCCGACAGAAAATAGTTTGATGCATCCACATCAATACTGTTGTTGACTACAGGAACGATCAGGATCGAATGCGGGTCAGCGGAGCGGAAGGCGGAATAGTTATAGTCGGCATCGGTGGGGGGCATAACGCAGCCGGAGAGGAGAGCGGCAAGAGCGAGGAGGAATAAAGGCTTCATTTTGAGTCTCTCTTTTCGGCGACCTTCGCCGTTTGGATCATGCCATCCATGAAGACGGTGGATTCCGGCCAGAGCGCTTTCTCCTGAGTATAATATTTGATGGCGCGTGTATTTTCACCGCGTCGCATTAATAAAAATCCATATTCGGCGTAGAGG
>JAOZSZ010000211.1:624-2999 GCA_029939385.1 Pontiella sp.
CATGGGTTTGGTGTTTGGATTTTTGCGTCCTTCATATTCGGTAATTAAGGCGGTTAGCTCGACGTATAGCTCTTCATCATCCTTCGGATGTTTATAGTTTTCGTATAGCCATTTGTCGTAGTTGCCCCACTCATATAAAGAGGGAGAAGCACAGCCGCAGAGTAGACCGAGTAGAAGTAATAATGAAATTCGTGCCATGGGCGTTGCCAAAATTAGGGTTGTAGTTTGATGATTTTGGTAGTGGTTCCGCTAAGAAAAAGAGTTTCAGAGAGCAGCACCTTGCCATCTGCCGTTTTCACTTCAACGAGATGCTTACCGCTTTCGACCAGCAGTACGTTTTGCTTCCCGTCAAACTGGATTGTTGTCCCCATTTCTAAACCGTCCACATATAAAACTGCACCCTTAGGTGATCCCGAAACTCCGATGGAGGGGCGACTGTCTTTTTGTTCGACTTGGGCGGTATCGGGATAGGTACACCCCTGAAGGAGGAGCGCGAGTAATATAAATAAACCTGCACATAAACGTTTCATGATCTACTCCGTTGGTTCGGCTATAAATAGGTTGCCAAGGTCGGTTCCGGAAAAGTCGCCTTCAATAATTTTAGCAATCGCCCCCTCGTTGGATTCGCTGGTTCCAAAAGTAGAAATCACTTCGATCTTCCCCTCCTCGGTTGCCGGGAGCTCGATTCCAAATCCACTCTGCTGGCTTTTCACCTGTTCACCTCGCCGCATCACGATGAAAAGGTTCCCAGGTTGAATGCCTTGGTGTGCGCCGCCGCTGATATAAACCTGATCGCCATCAATTTTCAGAATATCGGTCTGCCATTTTCGCTCTTCGAGTTTGCGGATGAGCGTATTGAGTACATCCGAAACCGCCGCATCGATTGCCTTGTCGTTCAGCGTGGCATCATAACCAGCCTTGCTTCCGTATCCGGCGACCTCTCCGGCTTCCACGGTGGCCGTTCCGGTGCCTTTGGCCGTGAAGAAGATATGGCCCGTCTTTACGTCCACCAGCCGTAGCTCAACGGAGGCTTCCGCTGTCTGCTTTTTCGTGGAGCTCATGAACCCTTTTTTGCCCGTGGTGGAATGGCCAAACTCGGTGAGCGATCCAAAGATCATGGTATCCACGCCGATCACATCGAGCGCCTGCCCGGAAAGTTTGCTTTCGGTCTTTAACTTATTGATGTCCGGTCGCTCAAACACAAGAAACCGATCCGATTCGACCAACCGCCCTGCGAGGATATCGGAGACCTGTTTGCCCAGCGGGTCGTTTTCTTCGTCGCGCAACAAGGATCGCCCGTAGCGCGTTTCGTTGCTAAAACGGCCGATAGCCACTTTGCGTTTGAATTGCGGCTTGGCGGGAAGAGCTTGTTGTTTCTGTGCCTCCAGCTGGGCTTCGCGCGATACCGTAGACTCGATGGCTTTAGGCTGTTCCTTGACGGTTGCGCATCCCACAAAAATACTTAGAGGGAGGAGGGCATAGATTAGGGAATATTTCATAACAGACCGTTCCTTTTTTTATTCTAAAAAGTTTAAGGGATAGATGGGCAGAGGTCAAGATTGAGGCCACGCAAGGAGGGCAAGGTCTAGGGAATTGAAAACAAAAAACCGCCCCGCCGAAGCGGAACGGTTTGGGTATCGCATTCAATGAATGTGATCGATGGAACGACTTAGAAGCCCCAGTTGACAAAGACCATACCTTTGGCCAAGTCCGTTGGGAAGTCAGAGAACCACTCGTTATCTTCAATAATGTTCACAAGACCAATTTGAACTCCACTGGTCGAGAGTTTAGCATAATTGACTAAGCCCAATTGGAGACCAGTCAAGTCCTGACACACATTCACTGCGCCCCACTGCAGACCCGTCAAAGTGCCGGTAATGTTGACCAGACCAAGTTGAACTCCAGTTAGTGACTCGCTAGCATAGTTAACCCAACCCCACTGTAGACCGGTGTGGCTTTCAGCATAGTTATAGAAGGTTGGAAGAAAAATGAACCATTGAACACCTACGCTATCGCCGGTGGTTCCATTAACAAAACCAAGCTGCCATTGAAACTCAGGACTTGGGTTTTCGTTCCATACACCGATGGAGACGCCCTTGATTTCAGTAGTGCGATCCTGAACAGCAATGTCTGGAGTCAAGCTAGCTTGAAATCCTGCGGATCCGGCAAATGCACTTACACAAACAATACAACTTAACGCAACTGTCATTAATTTCTTCATCGTTCCTTCTCTCCTTGTGTTGGTTTGGTCTGGACTTGGTTCGAACAATACCGAAATAAAGAGTTTCCACAACTCGAAACAATAGCTTTAATGCGACGGATGATTAATACATTTCAAAACCGATTAGATGCGGTGGAGCAGCGAATTGCCGCTG
>JAOZSZ010000212.1:0-753 GCA_029939385.1 Pontiella sp.
GCTCGTGAACATAGGGTGATTCGCGATCGACAGAGAGATGAGAAAACATGATTTCAGAGATTTGCTGAGCCTCTTTATCATTCTCTGAATTAATCACACGAAGCTGCGCTGAAACCTTTTTTTGCCCCCCTTTGTATCTGCATATTATCGGGCCAATCGTGTAGTCACCCACTTTTGTGGGAGTGACGAGATAGTTGTGGATAACCTTTGATGTACGCTTAAGGTTTACGATTCGAGTTTCGGAACGTTGGCCTTGATACTGGATTTCCAAGCCCTCGATTTCAGGAATATGAATGGCATCGCCTTGGGTATCAATAAACTCGATTTTTAGTATTGAGCGGTCGAGCAAGCCGATAAGTTGCGGCTCCACGCTCATCCGCACATCTGCGGCAAACGAGGAGGCCACTAAGAGGAGGCTTCCAACCCTTAAAATTATGGGGATACAAAAATTACGCATTCCGTTTTTACCAATCCTTGTCGACCTTAACTGGCGCACCCATTACGGGGCGCAATTGAAGCCGCTTGTTTTCCTCTTCCTGCTTCATGGCGTCAAGCAGTTGTTCTGCTTCGTCTTGGCTCATCTGTTCCGCACGGGGCGGTTCGGCCTGTTGCTCTTGGTTTTGCTCGTTCTGGTTTTGTTGATCCTGCTGTTGGTCTTGCGGGTCCTTTTGATCCTGTTGGTCCTGTTGTTCCTGATCTTTTTTTTGATCCTGATTCTGATCCTTTAACTTATTCGCATAGTACTGTTCCTGA
>JAOZSZ010000212.1:763-1030 GCA_029939385.1 Pontiella sp.
CCTTATTCTCACTCGGCTCCTTTTTCTGCTCCGAATCGTCCTTATCGTTTTCCTGCTCTTGATCAAGCAAGGCCTTCAGGCGCAAGAGTTTTCCGTTTTTAGGAAAAAGGGAGAGTCCCGTGGCGAGGAGGTTGCTCGCGCTGGCTGAGTCGCCATGAATGTAATGGCTCGCCGCCGGATGAAAATAGGTGCGGTCAATATCGACCTCATCGGCCACAACAAATCCGGCAAAGAAAAGAATTAAGATAGGGATTAGCGTTTTCATTT
>JAOZSZ010000212.1:1040-2995 GCA_029939385.1 Pontiella sp.
TATATTCTTTTTGGAGGGCGGGTTTTATATTAAAGGCATATTTCCGATCATCGCTCTCGGTATTCAATCGTTTGGCGGCGAGCATATATTGATAATCCTCGATATATTTAAGAGCCGTCGAGAGATCGGTTTCGGCCGATGCAACGGCGGCGGTAAGCATGTTCAGGCGTTCCTCGATCTGGGGTAAATAGCGTGCGGCCTCCGTATGGTTGGGATCCACGTTTTCGAGAATATGTTTAAACTGTTTCTTGGCCTGCAGATAGTGGGATTGTGCTCCCTTGGCTTTATATTCTTGAAGGAGCGCTTCCGCATGATCAAACAACCATTTCCCTAGATTGTATTCCAAGTGAAGGCGAAGGCGCTGGGCGCGTTCAAAGTTTTGTTTGGCCTCAAGGTCGGTAGGTATTAGCAAGATGGCTTTCTCAAACATATCCATGGCTTGGAAGGTGAACTCAATGGCCATACCAATCTGTTCTGTTTCGGTCAGGGTCGTAGTGTGGGCGAGCAACGCATTGCCACGGTTAAAGTAGGCCTTCGCCTGCACCTCCAAGTCGGTCGTACGCAACGCCTCGTTATAACATTCTTCCGCCGCCTTAAAGTCGCCCATTCGATACTGTGCGTTGCCGAGGTTGTAGTGTCCTATATCAGGAAACTCCAGCACCGTTTTTTCTAACCTTTGGACGGCATTTGTATAGTCGCCAGCTTTATAGGCCTTCAGTCCTTTTCGCATCGCCGACCTCGGCGTCTCCTCGGCGTGAGTGATAAATGGAACTAATAGGAAGAGGATGGCCGCAAGAGAACGCAAAGGATTCCTTCCTTCTGGCTTTTGTGTTCTTTGCGCTCTTTCGCGGCTAATTTTAACCGGACGCACCAGAGCTTCCATAAGAAGCAGGAGCAGGGCGGCTCCAATGAACCACGGGAAGCGTTCCTTCCAAATCTTGGCCATACGTGATTCGTGTTCCTCGCGTTGAAGGCTGGCGATCCCCTGCTGATAAACCCGTTCTAATCCAAAGTCGCCCGGCGCAGAGCGGACATAGAATCCACCGGTTTCGAAGGCTATACGTTTGAGTGTGGATTCATTCAACGAGCTTTTCACCACGTTGCCATTTTGGTCTTTCACAAAGCCCTCGGAGGTTTGGATGAGTTCGCCCTTTCGGGTGCCGACACCAATCGCGAAGACGCGGATCTTTTCCTCTTTCAGGCGAGGGAGTAGTGCCAGTGGATCACCCGTGGTTCCTTCGCCATCGGAGATTAGGATGATCACTTTATCTGCGGCGGTTTCCTCTGCAAAGTTGTCGATTGATCCCTTCAGGGCTTTAAAAATATCAGTTCCTCCACGCGGTATAATTCCGGCATAGACATCGTCGAGCATCATCAGAAAGGCGGCGTAGTCGATGGTGGCCGGGCACTGTAGAAAGGCATCTCCCGCGAAGGCGACGAGTCCGATGCGGTCGCCCTTGAGCTCCTTCACCAAATCGCGCACACCCCATTTCGCTTGCTGCAATCGGTTGGGCTTGATGTCCTGCGCCAGCATGCTCTTGGAGGTATCAAGCGCAACTATAATGCTCAATCCACGATGCTGAATCTCCTCCCATTTAAATCCCCACTGCGGTCGCGCAATCGCGATTAATGCTAGCGCTAGTGCCAGCACGCGCAGGAGATTTTTCGTGCGCCGCCGCTGGGTTGAATGCCCCGGAAGCATGGAGTGCCATAGCCCCTTGTCGGCCATTCGGGTCAGTAGCTTTTCCCGCCGTTGGATCATCAGCCCCGTAATGAGCAACAGGGGGAATAAGGCAATCAGCCATAATAGAAAATCTGGATCGTTCCATTTCATAGTGCGTCGTAGGCGGCCCTGCTTAAGGCAATCTCCCCAGTTTGGTTAATCCCAAAATATGTTCCAAGAGGAGGAATAAAATCCCGGCCATAATCCAGCCCTTAGATAGTTCCTTAAAACA
>JAOZSZ010000213.1 GCA_029939385.1 Pontiella sp.
CTTTCGCCGCGGCGTACTTTTACTTCACAGGTTTCTTGTGCCATATCTAAATTCACCTCCCCCGATCATTTGGGGTTTCTTTAAGGGGCAGGAAACTAGGGGAGTGCCGCCATGAAGTCAAATAGAATATAGCCTCGTTACTCTCACTTTTCAATGGCTGGAAAAAGTTGATTTATTGCTCGGGTCTGACAAAATTACCGTTCAAATTTACTGGAGTATAAATGAAGTTACCTTTTTCACTTTTTCTGGCGTTTAAATATTTAAAACCGCAGCGGTCGTTTATTTCGGCGGTCACGGTGATTTCGATGCTGGGCGTAACGATCGGCGTTGCCGTGCTCATTATCGTATTATCGGTCATGACGGGATTTGATGAAGTTTGGCGCGATAAAATTTTGGGCTTTAATGCCCATGTAAGCGTGATTGAGCAGGGCGGGATTCTTCACCATCCAGATAAGGTGCTGAAACAGATCATGACGGTTGAAGGCGTGGTGGGGGTTGCTCCAAGCTTGGAAGGATTGGTTTTAATTCAGGTCGATGATCGAGTGCATACGCCGATCTTGCGAGGGGTTGATCCTCAATATGAACCGTTGGTCAGCCAAGTGCCCCAATGCATGATTGCGGGTGAGTTTTTGGTGGGAGATGAACAAATTGTGGTGGGGCAGGATCTGGCGCGACGGTTAAATATTTGGGTGGGAGACACGTTGACGGTCTATTCGCCACAGAGTTTTGTGAATGAGGATGAAATTCGTTTGCCGGAAGAACTGGTGGTATCAGGAATTTTCAATGTCGGTATGTATGAATATGATATTGGATTTGTGTTTACCTCCCTGGAGACGGCGGGATCGCTTTATAACGTGGAGCAGGGGGTTCATACCATGCAGGTGATGCTCGATAATCCTTTGCGTGCGGCAGAAGCGGCCATGCATATTCATGAAGTATTAGGCGCGGGCTTTTTCCCGCGGACTTGGATGGAGATGCATAGTCAGATTTTTGCGGCCTTACACGTGGAAAAAAATATGATGTTTTTTCTGTTAGCATTTGTTGCGCTCGTAGCGGCATTTAGCATCACCAATACCTTGATCACCTTAACGGTGCAGAAGACGCGCGAGATTGGCTTACTCAAATCGTTGGGATTTGGCCATGGCGGAATCATGGGGGTCTTTTTCTGGATGGGGCTAATACAGGGTGTTTTTGGTAATCTATTCGGAGTGGGGCTGGGGCTGCTGGTTTTGAAATATCGGAATCAGCTATTAATGTTTATGTCGAACGAATTTAATTTAGAGCTACTTCCTCCAGAGCTTTATCAGTTGAGTCGCTTGCCTTCTCATACCATGCTTTCGGACGTAGCTATTGTTTGTGGTCTCGTCCTTGTTTTTTGCACCCTCGCCGGCCTCGTTCCGGCTCTGCGTGCCGCGAGGATGGAACCTGTCGATGCGTTGAGGTATGAATGAAAAGGCTATTTTTCATCGGGGCACTATTTTATGCCGGTTCAATAAAAGCATCGTTCGATACGGATCCTATTTATGAAAAAGCTTCGGCGACGAACGGGGTAAAGTTTTTAGCGGTACGGCCCTTTTATTCATCGGTTGAAGATTTGGAAAATGAACGCTGGCGGAAGGATTATTTGTGGCCGCTCTATACTCAAAAAGGATTTAAAGACGAGCAGTATGGGCGTTTCCTTTTCTTTGGTTTCTCGACGGACTTTTCAACGGACACCGATCGTCATCGTACATGGGTCATCCCTTTTTATTTTAAAGGCACTTCTGCTGAGGATGAAAACTATTTTGCACTTTTCCCCCTTGGGGGAAGTATCTGCGAGATTTTAGGGCGCGATAAAATGACCTTTGTGTTGTTTCCTCTCTATGGAAAATCGCATGTGAATGAGGTCTATACGACCTCTATTCTCTGGCCGATTTATTCGAAATCAAAGGGTGAAAAGGTGGATCGCTTCCGAATCTGGCCGCTCTATGGACGAACGGATCTTTTGGACGAATATCAGAAAAAGTTTATTTTCTGGCCCCTATATACTTCCGTTGAATACACGAATGAGCGCAACCCTGGTGGTGGCTTTATTTTGATTCCAATTTATGGGCAGGTAAAAACGGAGAAAGCCCATAATTACTGGCTGATTCCTCCGTTCTTTCGCTATATGACGAGTGAGGAGCAATGGATTGTTCATGCGCCGTGGCCCTTCATTCAGATGGCCGATGGTGAAATGTATAAACGGATTATTTGGCCCCTCTACGGAAAGAAACACCTCGGAACGTTGACGAAACAATATTTCCTCTGGCCGATCCTATGGAATAATACAACGGAGTATGCGACTCATGATCAGCATCGTCGCCGGGGGGTTCCCTTTTTCGTTTACCAATCCAATGTGATCACTAAAAAAACTGAAAAGTATGAGGTCGGCGATGTCTCTTCCCGATATTGGAAAATCTGGCCCCTGATGAGTTGGGAGCGTAAACATCAAAACTCACGTTTTCGGACCTTGGAACTTTGGCCCCTGCGCAACACGCTTGGTATTGAATATAACTGGGCGCCCTATTGGTCTCTTTATAAACGAATAAATACCGATGGAGAAGTGAGTCATCATATTCTATGGGGGCTTTATCGACAGGAGAAGAGTTCTGAACAATTTGAATGGTCTTTACTCAAAGGGTTCGTCGGTTATAAAAAGACAGATACGCACCGAAGTTATCGTATTCTCTTTATGGAGTTTGGTGCAGAAAAGGAGCAGCTATAGCTAAATTTATCATAGATTATATGCGTTATCCGGCCCATTCGGCTCGACGTTTTGGAAGTCAGGCGCTGCAACTAATGCATGACGTAGGTCACGCTTTGTTCATGTTGTTGGAGGCCATTGCCTTCAGCCGCTATGTCTTTTCAAAACGGAGTCGGGATGAAACCATGACGCAACTCTATATCGTGGGGATTAAGAGCCTTGGAGTCATTAC
>JAOZSZ010000214.1 GCA_029939385.1 Pontiella sp.
TTCATCGTTCGCTCAGTTCCGATGGAAAAGATGCTTTCTACCGCATCGGCGGCACGTTCGACAACCTTTTCCAGTCCTAAACTCTCTTCTTCGGTAAAATTACCCAATACAAATTCAATCATATCCACATCGGTTGGCTTTGGACCAATCCCCACCCGGACTCGCGGAAAGGTCTTCGTCTGCAACCATTCTCGCACCGACTTCATTCCATTATGGCTTCCGCCCGAACCTTTCGATCGAACTCGAATCCCCCCTCGTGCCAATTCGACATCGTCATAAACCACTACGGTATTCGCGGGGATAATGCGCCATTTTTTCATCGCGCCCCAAACCGCCTTACCGCTTCGGTTCATGTAGGTGGTTGGTTCGATCAACCTCACTTCATAATCCCCCAGTCGACATTTAACCTGCCGAGCCGGAAACCAAAACATTTTCTTAAATACAACACCTTGCCGTTGGGCAATTTTCTCGACCACCATAAAACCAATATTGTGGCGAGTGTGTTCGTATTCTTTTCCGGGATTCCCCAGCCCAACGACTAGTTTCAAGCGTATCCTCCCGAAGCCTAAGCCCGATTACTCGGAGTCTACGGCTTTCTTCTCAGTAATCACTTCTGGCTCTGCATTAACGGTAGCGTCAGAAGCTTCATCTTCTTCAACTTCAACCCGTGGCTCGGCAACACTTGCAACAATAGCTTTAGCATCGGCTAAAACTTTAAAGTTAGCCCCCATATCGAGATCGGAAACGTGTAACACTGCACCGATTTCCATATCAGAAACATCCACTTCGATGGCTTCGATCAAGTTTTTAGGAAGACACTCTACTGAAATTGAGTGCATGGTGTGATCCAAAACTCCGCCCTCTTTCACGCCGAGCGCTTCACCCACAAGCTCTAGTGCAATCTCAACTTGAATGAGTTGTCCGGTAATGATCTTCTGCAGATCAACGTGTAATAAATCATTAGATACCGGATGATGTTGTACATCCTTAACTAAAGCAGAAAGAACGCCTTCGCCTTCTAAATCAATTTCAACAAGCACTGTTTCGCTAGCGTGATGATGTAACAATTGCTCAAAAGCATGGGTATTGAGTTCAATAGAGATCGCTTCTTTTCCTTCACCATAAACCACGGCCGGAAGATTTCCGGTTTTACGCAGGCGACGGGAATTGGATGATCCTTGCAGATCTCTCTTTTTAGCACTCAGTTTAGTATCTTCCATCGATTCTCTCCTCTATATATATATTTAAATTCTAAACAGCGAACTAACGGACTGATCGTTATGAATACGACAGATCGCCTCCGCCAAAGTATCAGCCACGGATAACACCGTCACGTTAAAGTTCTCCCACTTCTGCTGGGGAACACTATCGGTTGTCACCAATTCATCAATCGCCGACTCTTTCAGTCGCTCGATTCCGCTTTCGGTGAGCAACGAATGACTAACCGCCGCACGAATTGATTTTGCTCCAGCCTTTTTCAATAAACCGGCCGCAGCGGCTAGAGTTCCGGCCGTCGAAGTCATATCATCCACAAGCAACGTATTGCAGCCATGAACATCTCCTACAAGATGATTGGCCTCTACGTCCGTGGCACTTTTGCGTTGTTTTCCAACCACTGCAATGCCGGCATCAAGTAGTTTGGAATATGCATCCGCCATTTTCATCCCCCCCGCATCAGGGGAAACCACCACAAGATTATCGAGATTCTGATCGCGAAGATACTTCACAATCACGGGAGCCGCATAAAGATGGTCCACAGGAATATCGAAAAAGCCTTGAATCTGTTGTGCATGTAAGTCCATGCAAAGAACTCGGCTGGCTCCAGCCGCAACTAATAAGTTGGCTACGAGCTTGGCCGTGATCGGCACGCGGGGTTGATCCTTACGATCTTGGCGTGCATAGCCATAATAGGGAAGAACGGCTGTAATGCGTCTGGCCGATGCGCGCTTTGCAGCATCGATCATAATCAGCAATTCCATCAGGTATTCGTTAGGACTCAGCGCAACCGACTGCACAATAAAGAGATCCGCGCCGCGCACATTATCTTGCAGCTTAACGAAAATCTCGCCATCCGGAAAACGCGTGATTTCCGCATCACACAATTCAACACCAGCAGCAACCGCAATGCGTTCCGCCAGATCCCGATGTCCTGTTCCTGAAATAATTTTCATAGCGCTACAAATTTAAGTGGTTGCCCGACCAGGGTTCGAACCTGGACCCTATGAGTCAAAGTCACATGTGCTTCCATTACACTATCGGGCAAACAAAATTAATCCATCGGAGAGCGAACCTTCGAAGTTCAACTCTCCACGGTTTTCAAAAGAGCGGGAGACCATAAAAAGGAGGAGGGTGGAAGTCAAGCCACCAAATCAAAGATTAATGCAAGATTTACGAAATAATAGAGTAGACCGTTAATACAACCAGCCCCGCACCGATTTCAATCAGTGCAATTTTCTGAATATTTAACCCTGTTGCTAACTTTTTCCATCGCTCTTCGAATAGAAGACCTAGTGAACCATCCACCAGAATCGCAATCCCGATCCAAAACAAGGCTGAGATAAAAAGATCCATAAAACTCCAACGCCCTCGACTCACTCCATTTCGGAAACCTCTTAATAAACCCTTCTCTTGGTTCATCATTCGGGTAGCGATGCTTCGCCCCATACCAAATCTGCGTTTTTAATTTCCGATGTGACAAAGCAAGCATTTCAACATATCCTCCCTAAAATATCGCTACAAACCTTCCCGCTTATTTATCAAATTTAAGTCGCCGAAGCACAACAGATCATCGAGGACTGGAGGGTTGATTATAATCAGGTGCGACTGCACAATTCACTCATATCTTGCGGCAGCAGAACTTGTGGCGCATCTTCCCCTGGGAGAGAGGAAGGGGATGCGTTGCATCCAGAGAAAACAAACCTAACCCGGCAGGACTC
>JAOZSZ010000034.1:0-3352 GCA_029939385.1 Pontiella sp.
GCCGTCTACACGATTGGTTTTCAGCTCATGGAAACCCTTTCGATTCACTTTCCTAGCATGTCTCGCCAAGCCATGTTTAAACGGGCGATTGAGCTTCTTTTCGACGTCGGCATTCCTGCGCCGGAGCAACGCATTCATGAATACCCCCACCAACTCTCCGGCGGAATGCGCCAACGCGTGATGATTTCCATTGCCCTCGCCTGCGAGCCCGACATCCTTATTGCGGATGAGCCCACGACCGCGCTCGACGTAACCATCCAAGCTCAAATTCTCGACCTCATGCGTACGCTTCAAAAGAAAAATGACATGGCGATCCTCTTTATCACCCACGACCTCGGTGTGGTTGCTGAAATATGCGATGACGTCTGCGTAATGTATGCTGGAAAAGTTGCCGAACACGCACCGGTCGAAGAAATCTTTAACAATCCGCAACATCCCTATACCCAAGGGTTAATCAACTCTATCCCCAAACTCGATACAGAACAAAAATCGAAACTTTTCGAAATTAAAGGCATGGTGCCCGACCTTTTCAGCATGCCGAAGGGGTGCCGCTTCCAAAACCGTTGCCCTTATTCCGCTGAAAAATGCGGACAACCACCCAAATCTATACAAGTAAAAGAGGGACACGAAGTCTCTTGCATCCGTTACGGGGAGATTGATCTAAAATGAATACCGACCACCCAATCCTACGGATCAAAAATGTACAAAAATACTTCCCCATCTACGGAGGGGTATTCTATCGACACGTCGGTGATGTCCACGCCGTGGATGGCGTCTCCTTCGAGGTTCGCCAAGGCGAAACCCTCGGCATCGTTGGCGAGTCCGGTTGCGGGAAATCAACCCTCGGCAAAGCCATTCTTCATCTCCATGCGCCCACCGCCGGCCACATTGAGTTCGAAGGACTTAACCTCGAAGGGCTTTCCGGAAAACCCCTACGAAAAATCCGTAAAGAAATGCAAATGATCTTTCAAGATCCTATGGAGTCGCTTAATCCTCGCATGTCTGTTGGTAGCATTCTTGAAGAGCCTTTCATCATCCATAAAGGTGAACACGAATTTGATAGCTATGAAAAACGCAAGAAGGAGATTCTCCGGATTCTCGAGGAAGTGGGCCTTCCTGAAAGTGCCTTCGATCGCTATCCCCACGAATTTTCCGGCGGACAGCGTCAGCGCATTGGCATCGCCCGCGCCATCGCCTTAAAACCCAAGCTCATTGTCTGCGATGAGCCGGTCTCCGCTCTCGATGTCTCCGTTCAATCCCAGGTTCTTAATCTCATGGTTCGCCTGCAAAAAGAGATGAATCTTACCTACCTCTTTATTGCCCACAATCTCTCTGTTGTAAAATATATCGCTGACCGAATTTGTGTTATGTATCTCGGCCGCGTTGTCGAAGACGCGGCATCACAATCGCTCTACAAAAAACCGATGCACCCCTACACTCAAGCTCTTATCTCCGCTATTCCAGAACCCAACCCCTCGCTGAAAAAAGAGAAGCAGGTGCTCGAGGGCGATGTCCCCTCGCCCATCAACCCTCCATCCGGTTGCCACTTCCATCCTCGCTGTCCTTATGCTCAGGAAAAATGCAAAGAAGAGACCCCCGCTTTATGCCCCGTTGACGGAAACCAAAGCCACCGCGTGGCCTGTCACTTTGCAGAGGAAATTTTCGCCAAGGCAGCGCAAAAAACCGCGGATTAAGCCTTTTGCAGCCTTGAACGCGTTCTCTTTTTAACCCCCACGATGCGCGGCCTATTTCCTTTTTGATCCGTATCTTCCAAACTTTTAAATTTTATCTTCATAAAAATATACCGTTTGGGGGGTTGCGTTTAGATAAAATTCCCTATAAACACGCCGTCAATTCACCAAATGAGGGAATGCCAAATGGACCTCCAAACTATTATTAAAACATCTTTTGAAGTTACGCTAGCTGGGGCCTTTATCCTCTCTATTGGTTATTTTATAATAACGGCGTTCTCGCTGGCTCTCTCTCGGCTTCGAAATGACCCCGAAATTATTGAAGACGAATCGCTCTACCCAACGGTCACCGTTCAAATTCCAACCTACAACGAACTTGCCGCTCTCAACTGTGCAAAGTGCTGCCTCGCATTTAACTATCCCCTTGAAAAGCTTCAAATCCTAATTGGCGACGATAGCAACCGTCCGGAAATCTCCGCAAAAATCGATGCCTTCGCCGCCGCTAACCCACGTATTGAAATCAGCCGTCGCGGGGATAACGCGGGCTTCAAGCCCGGAAATCTTAACGTTATGCTTCCAAAATCTACGGGCGATTATCTTTTAATTCTCGATTCCGATTTCTTGCCAAAGGCTAACTTCCTAAAACTCCTCGTGGTTCCCGTGATTAAGGACCCAACACTCGCGGGCGTGCAGTCCGCATGGAAAATTATCAATACACACGACAACCACAGCACATTAATGGGAACGGGGATTGTTAATATTGTCCATAATGTGCTTCTTCCCTTCCTTAAAACAGTCACCAATAGTTGTGTCTTCTGCGGCTCCGGCGAATTGGTAAAAAAGAGTACTCTCCTCGAGCTTGGCGGCTGGACGATGGGCGCACTAACCGAGGATGTTGACTATTCATTACGCGTAATTACCCACGGGAAACGAATTGCCTATCTTGAAAACCTGCAAATCAAATGTGAAGTCCCCTATACCCCCGGCGATCTGTTTCGCCAACAAATGCGCTGGGCCTATGGCGTTATGCGCGCCTTTATGGCTCACGGAAAAAAACTCTTCCTTTCTCGTACCATTCAGAAGCGAACCAAGTTTGCCGCATTTTGCTTTGGCAGTGGCTATCTTATGATTACCTTTCTATTACTCACGGGCATCTTTGGAACCTTAAATTTGATCGCCAATGCACTAGGCTTCGACCCCGCTTCGGCTCCGTCTTCTTCTTACACCATTGGCCACCTCGTCTATGATTCTTCAATCAACCTTTTGCTGACGTGCGGCATGTTGATTTCCTCCATTGCGGCAGGCTTTATCAATGGCTTTGGCGTCCGTAGCCTTGGCAAGCTTGTGGTTGCATCATTCTCGATTGGCATCATCTGCATGTTTTTTGTCGCACGCGGACTGATTACAGCAAGCCTCGGCCTTCCCATGAAATGGTTTATGATGAAAAAAGCAGGGAACGAACAGGCCGCCAAGGCATAGCTTGTGCGCCTGCGAATAAACCAGATTTCCGTTCAGCTGGCCTATGGCGAGGGCGATGTGCTCAAGGCGATCTGCCGCACGTTGCACTGTAAAAAAGAACAGCTCCAAAATCTGGAAATTCTACGCCGATCGCTAGATGCACGGAAAAAGGATCAAGAACCGCGCTATATTCTCTCGATTGA
>JAOZSZ010000034.1:3452-6525 GCA_029939385.1 Pontiella sp.
GACGGCAAACTGACGGCGCGATCGAAGGATCGCGCGCGCATCCGCCGCTTCTTTGAAACACTGGTCTCCTGCGGGGCATCTCCCGATATTTTGATCGATGCTATGCCACATATTGGATCGGACGACCTGACCCGCATTATTCCCGCCATCCGCAATCGAATCTGGGAATTAGGCGGCGCATGCGCATTTAACTCGCGGCTCGAAGGCCTGCGGATTGAGAACGGTGTTTTGCGAGGGATCATCGCCTCCGGCAAGGAGATTCGTACCGATGCCTGCTTTCTAGCAACCGGCCATAGCGCCCGCGATATCTATACGCTTTTAGCCGAAAATAACGTGCCTCTGGAAGCAAAGCCCTTTGCCATCGGTGTGCGGCTTGAAGTTCCACAACAGCGGATTGACGAAGCACAATATGGCAAGTGGGCAAAAAAACTTCCATCCCTGGGGAGCGCGAGCTTTCGGCTGACCCGCAAGGAGGAGGCGAACTCCCGCCGTTGCTATAGTTTCTGTATGTGCCCAGGAGGCGAGGTGATTTCGTGCGCGTCGACGAAGGGGCTACTTACCTCCAACGGCATGAGCCTTTCTGCCCGTGATAAACCGTTTGGAAATGCCGCCTTCCTCGTTCCGGTGGAAGAGGCCGATTTTCACTCTTGCGTAAGTATGAAAAACCGCGCACTGGCAGGCATAGAATTCCAAAAAAAAATCGAGAAGGCCGCATTCGAAGCGGGAGGCTCGGCCTATGGCCTTCCCGCCGCACGGCTGATCGATTTTTTGGAAGGGAAAAAGGGCGAGCTCCCGACGAAACGTTCCTGCCCGCAGGCCTGCCCTGCCCTGCTTCAGGACATTCTGCCAACTTTTGTTTTCCAAACTCTAGAATCGGCACTTCCGCGTATGTTACGTGAACTAAACGGAATCCCGCTAGAGGAGGCTATTCTTTATGGTGCAGAGACGCGTAGCTCTAGCCCCGTACGTATTTTACGCGACTCTTCCGGCGAATCGACGGGCGTACGAGGATTATTTCCCTGCGGCGAAGGCGCGGGCTATGCCGGAGGAATCGTCAGCTCTGCCCTCGATGGAATGAAAACCGTTGAGCAATATCTGCTTACAGAATAATAAAACCACCGAATTGAACCCTTTCGAAACGATGTGGTCGAAAGATTTATAATAAGGAGGTATCTTATGTTTCTAAAATATTTACCATCAGGAGATCTCGTCGAAGTGATCGATCTGCCAGATGTAATCAATCCACATTCCGCGACCATCCGTGCAAGAGCAGATTCAAGCGAACTCATTCAGCGCCCAGAAAATTTCCTTAAAACGGAACTCGCGTTCCCCTCTGGAGAGCCCCTTCCTCGTTGCTGGACGGATAGCCAATATCGCGAACACGTGGTTGCGGCCTAACGAAAAAATGGCGGAGAAAGCCAGCAAGGATTGAATTTCCGAATGGTTGCAAAACGGTTTCTACTTTTTAATGTCGTCACAGATTAATCCTATATTGATATTAATCCCCCCTTTCCCCTATTCATTCGATATCATCCTCCCTAGAAAAAAAGTTCTCATGAGGTATTAATTGATATGAAATTTACTTTTCTAGGCACAGGAACTTCGCACGGAATTCCAATGATTGGTTGTTCCTGCGAAGTTTGTACTTCTAATAATGAAAAAAATAAACGGCGCCGATGCAGCCTTTACGTTGTTGCGGGCGGCCAACACATCGTATTCGACACCCCTCCCGATTTCCGAGATCAAGTGCTCTCGTTCGGAGTCAAACGTGTTGATGCCGTTTTCCTGACCCACCCACATGCCGACCATATCTATGGATTTGATGATATCCGCCGATTTTCTGATCTTCAAAAAACTCATATCCCTGTTTATGGATCCCCAGAAACCATACGCCAAATGCGTATAAAATTTGACTATGTTGATAAAGCTAGTCATTCATTTGGCGGAGTTCCGCGCGTAACGTTCATCAATCAGACAGGGCCGATTACGCTGGGCGACATTCTTATTACTCCCCTCCCCGTTTGGCATGGAAAAGATTTTATTTTGGGCTTTCGAATCGATAGTAACGGACAGCGATTGGCATATATTCCCGACTGTAGCGCTATTCCAAAAGAAACATTCCCCTATTTAGAAAACCTAGATGTGATGATTCTCGATGGCTTGCGCCCAGAAAATCATCCCACCCACTTTTCCACGAAGGAATGCATCGAACAGCTTAAACGAATTGGAGCAAAACAATCCTTCATGACCCATCTCACGCATAACTCGGAGCACCACAAATTACAGATTCAGTTAGGCGAAATGATAACGGTACCTTGGGATGGCCTTCAAGTCGTGCTATAAACTCCCAATGATGAAACGTAGGATCTATCAATGGCAATGCCGGAACCGCAAAGTAATCCTTGGCGAGCAAACGCTCGTGATGGGCATTCTCAACGCCACTCCGGATTCATTTTCTGATCGGGGGAAATACTTCGATCCCGCAGTTGCTCTTGATCGTGCCTTAGAAATGGTGGAGCAAGGCGTGAATATTATCGATATTGGCGGCGAATCAACCCGGCCAGGCGCAAATCCAGTTTCCGTTCAAGAGGAAATCCAGCGCACCATTCCTCTCATTTCCAAGATTCGTGAGCAGTCGAATGTGCTCATCTCTATTGATACCATGAAATCAGAAACTGCGTTCCATGCACTAGAGGCTGGAGCAGATATTATTAACGATATTTCCGCATTTGAAGCCGATAAGAAAATGGTGGAGGTGGCCGCAGAAATGATGGCCGGCATCGTACTAATGCATATGAGAGGATCGCCCAAAACCATGCAGAACGATCCAAGCTATAAAAACGTGACAACTGAAGTTAGTCTTTATTTGAAATCGCGTATAGATTTTGCAAAACAACACGGGATTGAGCAGAGTCAAATCGTTATCGATCCCGGAATCGGTTTTGGAAAAACAAGTACGCATAATTTAGATCTCTTACGCGCCCTGCCCAGCTTAGAAAAGTGTGGATGTCCAGTACTCGTTGGCGCGTCGCGGAAAAGCTTTATCGGTCATCTGATCGGTCGCGAAAATCCT
>JAOZSZ010000034.1:6625-9947 GCA_029939385.1 Pontiella sp.
ATCCTTTTTTCAGTCACAACCCTTAGCCACCTCGACACTCTTAACTGGTTGCTATCCAAGCTGATGCTCTATATATCAATTGCGTTTCTGGTGATTTTTCAGCCCGAAATCCGCCGCGTTTTAGCAAAACTTGGTCGCCAGCCTATGTGGAAATCAAGCGGAATGGCCTCACAAAAGAATTTAGTAGAGCCCATCATGCAAACGGTGCAAATTCTTTCGCAACGAAAAATAGGCGCCTTGATTGCTATTGAACGCGAAATAGGAACGCGAGCCCTACAGGATACAGGAATAAAAATTAACAGTGCGATGAGCTCTGAACTTCTCTCCACTATCTTTTTTCCACATACCCCACTCCATGATGGCGGAGTAATTATTTCGGGAGATCGTATTTGTGCGGCAGGGTGCCTCTTTCCTCTTTCGCAGAAAACAGAATTAAGCAAAACCCTGGGGACCAGACATCGAGCAGCAATTGGTATCACTGAAGAGACGGATGCCGTCGTTGTTGTGATCTCCGAGGAGACGGGCGCCGTTTCTGTGGCCTATAATGGCCGACTCCGGCGCGGTCTCAAAGAAGACCGACTCCGGCGCGTATTACACTCCATGTTGCGGAGAGAAAGAACAGGATTAGCAAGATTTCGTGAAAAACTTAAAACTGGAGAGGCGAATCTTTCAGAAACGGCATTAATGCAATTTACAGAGAATAAAAATGAAGGGTAAATTTTTAGAACATGGAAAGACGTTGCGAAAAGAGAAATGGCTTCTCTTATTTTGCCTCGTTCTTGCATTCCTCTCATGGCAAGGAATTCGAAGAAATATTGGATTCGAAGTTTCGGTTTCAAATATCTCTGTAGATATCGATGTCCCAAAAGACTGGGCTGTTTGGGAAAAATCAGTACATCATGTGAATATCATGTTCAGAGGATCACGCGAAGACATCCGTTATCTAAATAATGATCAATTACGCGTCATTATTCCCATCTCAGAACCCAAACAGGGCGATGAAATCCACATTAAACTTTCTGAAAAATATCTAAAAAACCCAACAAGCGCTAAAATAGTACGCTTCATTCCTTCAGAAATCGTGGTTAAACTAGACCAAAAAAGCGAACGAATGCTTCCAGTAAAAGCCACACTCACTGGTTCGCTCCCTGATGGCCTTGAAATAGAGAGGATTATTTGTTCCCCCGCCTCCGTACGCGTTTCGGGGGCCCGAAAAGTGCTTGATCGTATGGATAATATCCATACAGAGCCAATCGACTTAAGGAATCAGCAAGCATCGTTCAAGGAAAGTATACCCATTATCCTCCCTCAAGAAGGTCGAATGCGAGTCGATCCTGATTGGGTTTCTGTAGATTTCACTCTTGTACAACGCAGTAGTACACAAGAATTTGAACAAATTCCTGTTCGAATATTGTGCACATCTGGCGAAATCCGAAATATAAGAGTCCAACCACAAAATGTAACCATTACAGTAAAAGGTAAGAAACAACGAATTGAACAAATGCATAATGCTGATATATTTGCTTACGTTAGCTGCACAGAACTGACAGAAAATACCAGTTATGACCTTCCCGTAATAGTGGATCTTCCTTTAGGTTTACAAATTATTAAAACCGATCCCTCGATAATTCATGTTGATATTGAAAATTAAAAAAATAATCCTATGAATAAAACCTATAAAATTGCCTTATTTTTTGCATTATCTCTCTCTTCTAGCTTTGCACAAAAAGAACGATCCACGAATAATATCCCCACATCCAACCTGATACTATTGGAAACTAAAACCCAAAATGAACGAATCGAATTTCTTTTAGAAGTAGCCTTTGCTTATATGAATGAAGAAGATTTTGCGGCTGCTATTAATGCATTTGATCGCATATTGGCCATCGACCCTCACCATTTACAATCACGATATATTATAGCCCACCTTTATATTAATACTAAACAATATGAGAAAGCTAGAGATCTACTTCTTACCCTTACTCATGAATTTCCTAACGATTTTAAACTTTGGAATAATCTAGCTTGGCTTTACGCCACAGCAGAAGATTCCAAAATCCGTGACGGAAAAAAAGCAGTTCAGTATGCACAGGAAGCATTAACGCTAGCCCCAAACGATCACCATGTCTGGAGCACGCTCTCCGAGGCTCACTACATTGCGGGAAATTACGAAAAGGCTTATCGCGCTATTACCCATATGGCGATTCTTGCAACACGCTATGCTAATGATGTAACAAAAGAATCGATAGATGACTACAACAAGCAAATCCAGAAATGCAAACGAGCGATGGATACTGATAGTGCAATGAAAGATAGGAATAAAAAATAGCGCCCCTCCCCTCTTCTTTCTTATTAGTTATAACTTACTGATGATCATCAACTTAACTGGCGTAACCATTCAGGCTTCTGCATAAAATTAAGTGTACGTTTGTTTTATAAATATTATTTATGTCTAATTCTTTATATAAAGTTATTATTGTTGGCGGAGGCCATGCCGGTTATGAAGCCGCCCTTGCCTCAGCTCGCTTAGGTGTAAAAACCCTCTTGATAACCCTTAATAGCTCACTCATTGGTCGACTTCCCTGCAATCCATCAATCGGTGGCATCGCAAAATCACACATTGTATCCGAGCTGGATGCATTAGGCGGCGAGCTTGGGCGAAATGCAGATTATACAGGAATCCAATATAGAATGTTAAATACCCGGAAGGGTCCTGCGGTACAATCAAATCGATTACAGTGTGATAAAGACTTATTTCCAATACGCATTCAAGCCATACTCTCCATGCAAGAAAACCTTGATATCATTGATGATATCGTAATAGATATACGAACTAATAAGGGAAAGCTTCAAGGAATTACCTGTAGAAAAAGAGGAGAAATTAATTCTAATTCTGTAGTCATTTGTACAGGGACCTTCCTGCGCGGTCGCGTTCTTATAGGAACAAAAATTGTAAAAGAAGGGCGTATCGGTGAAGAATCTGCAGAAGAATTATCTATTTCCTTCGACAAACTTGGCTTTGAGCTTGGACGTCTAAAAACAGGTACCCCACCCCGTCTTCATAAGGATTCACTTGATTATTCAAAAATGGAGAAGCAACCTGGCGACGAGCCTCCCCCCTTCTTTTCACGTGCTGCTCGAAAAGAGTGGAAAATGTTCCACGTGGAACAAAATCTGCATTCAAAAAAAGATTTAAATCAAATGTTCCACGTGGAACAAAAATCTCTCCGACCATGGCCTCCAGGAGCAAATCAAATCCCCTGCTATCTAACCCATACAAATATAAATACACATCAAATTATTTTTGATAATCTCAAAAAAA
>JAOZSZ010000215.1 GCA_029939385.1 Pontiella sp.
ATCTCAGCCGTAAGGGGCTTTTGCCAAAGGTGATGCAGGAGCTGAAAAATGTTTCGAAGGAAGAGAAGCCGATGTTCGGCAAGACCGTTAATGAGCTAAAAAACGAGCTGACGGAATTGATCCAACTCAAGCAGGCAAAGTTTGCGGGCGGCGGCGCGGCGGGCGAAGCGGGCTTCGACCTAACCCAGCCGGGTCAATGGCAAGGACTAGGAACGCGGCATCCGATCACACAGATTACAGACCGTATTACTCAAATTTTCCAAACCTTGGGATTCACGGTGGCGGATGGCCCCGACATTGAAACCGTCTGGAATAATTTTGATTCACTCAATACTCCGGCCGATCATCCTTCGCGCGATGAGCAGGATACCTTTTATCTTGAAAATGGGGATTTAATGCGTTGCCACACCTCGCCGGTACAGGTGCGCTATATGATGGAGCATAAACCGCCGGTTCGAATTATCTCTCCGGGGCGTTGTTACCGTCGCGATACGCCGGACGCGACGCACAGTGCCAACTTCCATCAGGTCGAAGGCCTCTATGTGGATGAGAATGTTTCGCTGGCCGACCTCAAGGGCACGCTCTCCTATTTCGCCAAGGAGATGATGGGGCCGGATGTGAAGATTCGTTTTCGCCCGCACTTTTTCCCCTTCACGGAGCCGAGCGTGGAGGTGGATTTCACCTGCCATGTTTGTAATGGAAAAGGTTGCCGTGTTTGTAAAAATAGCGGATGGATCGAGATTCTTGGGGCGGGCATGGTTGATCCTAATGTCTTTCAATCGGTTGGATATGATACGTCAGCCGTAAGCGGTTTCGCTTTTGGTATGGGCATTGAGCGCATCACCATGATTCTTTTTGGGATTCATGACATTCGGAATCTCTACGAAAATGATATGCGATTCCTTTCCCAATTTTAAGAGGAGGCCCCCTATGAATTCCCTGAAAGTTATCCAGACAGACACGCTCGGAAAAGCTACTTATGATTCTCCGATTAAAGGGAAAGTTAGTCGTTTCTACAACGGCGAAGCGATTGCCTGCCACGACCGTTCGCAGGAGCTTTCCTCGCTTGAAAAGATAGAGGATATTGAATATTTCGAGCTGGCGGGGCCTCGCGAAAAGCTCTTTTTTAATCCCGCGGAGACCACCGTGGGGATTGTTACCTGCGGCGGACTTTGTCCGGGACTAAACGATGTTATCCGAGCCCTGACCTTTTGTGCTCTAGAAAGCTACGGGGTTAAGCGCGTACTTGGTTTTAAGTATGGCTATGAGGGTCTCGTGGCAAAATATTACCACTACCCTATTGAGCTCACGACCAACAACACCGATGAGATTCACGAAAAAGGCGGAACTATTCTTAAATCATCGCGCGGCGCGCAGGACACCGAGGACATCATTGATACGCTGGTGCATTATGGCGTGAACATTCTCTTTACGATCGGCGGCGATGGCACTCAACGCGGAGCATCTGATATTGCCGAGGGCGTGAAAAAACGCAATTTACCCATCTCCATCGTTGGTATTCCAAAAACAATCGATAATGACATTAGTCTTATTGAGCGCTCTTTTGGTTTTGAAACCGCAGTGGAAGCCACGTGGGATATTATTACCAATGCGCATTCCGAAGCCAAGGCCTACCGTAATGGCATCGGCCTCGTTCGATTGATGGGGAGGGAGTCCGGCTGGATCGCCGCCAGTGCGACGCTGGCCAATAGCAACGTCAACTTCTGCTTGGTACCGGAAGTGCCTTTTGATCTCCATGGTGAAAATGGATTTCTAACGCACTTGAAAAATCGAATCTCTAGCAAAGAACATGCCGTGATTGTGGTGGCCGAAGGAGCGGGGCAAAAATTATTCAACACCCACCTCGGCAGCAATAAATCGGGGAACAAAAATCTGAATGACATTGGGATTTTCCTAAAGGACGAGATTAAGAAATCGTTTCAGGCCGATAACATGGAGGTCAATATTAAGTATTTTGACCCCAGCTATACGATTCGAAGCCGCCGCGCCGATGCTAATGATTCCATGTATTGTCTGCGTCTTGGAAATAATGCCGTGCATGCCGCTATGGCTGGCCACACCAACATGATTGTTGGGCTTCACCATGACCGACTGATCCACCTGCCCATCGCTTTGATTGGAGAACGAAAGATTATTGATCCACAATCTTGGTTTTGGCAGACTGTCCTTCAGGCTACGCACCAACCTGCGGAGATGAAAGGTTCGTAGTTCCGCCTTCAGGCGGCTCTGCGGAACAACCGCCTGAAGGCGGAACTACATACTTTTTCTATCGACAGGAAACTTCGCGGAAGGCTTCGGGAAGTTTTTCGATGAGATCGGAGGCGATGAGCGATGCTTGCGACTTTTCGGCGGCGACAAGATCTCCGGCACGGCCATGCAGCCAGACGGCGGCGCAAGCCGCTTCGAATGAAGGGATCCCCTGTCCAACCAATCCGGCCATTATGCCGGCAAGCACATCGCCCGCCCCCCCCGAGGCCATTCCAGGGTTGCCGGTGAGGTTAATCGCTACAGGGTGTTCGGGTGCGGCAATTACGGTGCCGGCCCCCTTGAGTACAATCGTTGCGCCCAATCTTGCGGAAGCCATCTTGGCCATCCCCATACGATCCTCTTGGACATCTTCCACCTTCAATCCAAACAACGTTGCAAATTCTCCGGGATGTGGAGTGAGAATGACAGGGCATTGAGCCGATAAGATCTTTTCCGTGTGCCCTGCGAGAACTGAGATTGCATCGGCATCAAGGATGAGTGGGATCGTTGAGGTTTCTAATAACTGAAGAACCTGTTCGCGCGTTGTCGCTGTTCGTCCCATGCCAGGCCCCACCATGATGGCCGTCCATTTTCCATCCGGCATACTAGAATGCACCATAATTTCAGGAAGGGCAGAAGCCACGAGCGCATGG
>JAOZSZ010000216.1:0-621 GCA_029939385.1 Pontiella sp.
GCTACATCTTTTCCGAACTGGGTCATATTCCAACCCCCGGCGAAACGCTGGAAGCTCCGGGCTATACCCTTTGCATTCACTCCGCAACTCCGCGCCAAATCCAATTGGTGTCCCTAGTTCCAAAAACGGAGACTTAAATACTTAAAGGAATCCAATGCCCTTAAAAATTACAGCCCTATACCCATTATTAATTTTTCTTTTTTCCGTCTCATGCTTCGCTGGTTCGGAAAATCTTAAAGCCTACTATGAACAGCAAAAAACAGAAGTTGCATCAACATTCACCCCCCTTTCGCTGGGCAATGAAATAACTCTTGTTCTTACCACAGGCAAGAAGCGCACCGGAATTTTAATGAAACTTACTGAAAATGAAGTTTCCCTCATGACCGATTCTGGGGCCTTGATCTACCGGAAAAAGTCCTTGCACATCTCCTCCCGCACACAACTCTTTGCCGAGGATTATGCCCATGCTAAAGCCCTAGAAAATACCCGAAAATATAATCAGCAACTCCTTGCCAATGACCATTCAAAACAACAATCCAATGTTCACGCAGGACAAATCTCTATCACCTCTAAAGTAGATAAATATTCTGATAAGAACATTGAAAAAGAAATAAAGGAAAC
>JAOZSZ010000216.1:631-2921 GCA_029939385.1 Pontiella sp.
TCATCAAGAAACCTACCTTCTGAAATGGTATTTCTTTGGAAGGACAGTCGGAGGCGATAGAATTATTATACACGAAAGTGACTCTTGGAAAATTATGGTCGAAGAACATAAACGTGTTCAGCACTATGTTACATCAAAACCCTTCATCGTTAAAAAGGTGGAGGTCAATCGGGAAAATTCTAATTATGGATCTTCAATGGATCCAAAAATAAGCAAAATCGGAACAGAATTTGCAGGTTATGTGGTTTTTTTAAAATACGACGGGGAGATTCTCGACCAAAAGGCTAGTGCCAAAGTGTACCTATCCGAAGAATGGATCAACCGACTTTAACCATGAAGAATACCCCCCCTTTCAACCCCATCGAAAATAGGATAAAAACCAATTTATTACCTTGGTTTGAAACCAACCAACGCGCGATGCCGTGGCGAAATAATCGCACGCCCTACCGTATTTGGATCTCCGAACTCATGCTTCAGCAAACTCGAGTTGATCAAGTGATTCCCTATTTCAACCGTTTTATGAAAAGGTTCCCTTCACTTAAATCGCTCGCGGCGGCCTCTCAAGAGGAAGTACTCAAGCAATGGGAGGGGCTCGGCTATTATTCCCGCGCACGAAACCTACATAAAGCAGCAAAAATCATCGCCACCGACCACAAAGGTCGATTCCCAAAAACTGCCGAAGAAATGATTAAGCTTCCCGGTATTGGAAGCTACACCGTCGCCGCTATTGGCTCACTGGCCTTCAATCTCAATCTCGCCGTACTCGATGGTAATGTTATCCGCGTGCTCTCTCGCCTCTTTGCCTACAACACAGACACCCGCTCCACCGTCGCAAAAAAAGAATTACAGCAGCTCGCTGACGACCTACTTATAAAGGGCGATGCCGGAAACTTTAATGAAGCGATGATGGAACTTGGCGCCACGATCTGCCTGCCGAAAAATCCGCAATGCGAAGTGTGCCCAATGATTCCCGCCTGCCTCGGCCATAAATCCGGCCAACCCTCCCATTATCCCGTTAAGACTCCGAAGAAAAAGGTTCCGCACATCGTCGTCGGCGCGGCCGTCGTCACTAACCGTAAAGGTGAAGTGCTTATTGCCCAACGTCGCGAGAAAGATAGGCTCGGTGGCCTCTGGGAATTTCCGGGGGGCAAACTAGAACCCAGAGAAACCATCCAGCAGTGCATCGCTCGCGAACTGAAGGAAGAACTGGGAATTAACACCGAGATCGGCGACTTCCTCGTCACCGTCAAACACGCCTATAGCCACTTTACAATGGAGATGCATACCTACTTCGCCAAAATTAAATCGGGCCACCCGCGTCCCATTGAATGCCAAAACCATCGTTGGGTCAAAATTTCCGACCTTCGCAACGTCCCCTATTCTAAAGCAGACTTAAAAATTATTGCCGAACTGGAGAATCTATAAAAATGCTGATCCACTTTATTCCAACCTTGCTCATCAAATCTATGGCCGCCAACCCGAAAGGAATGCTATGAAAAAAATAATTAATACTAAAAATGCGCCCGCGCCCATTGGTCCATATAATCAAGCCATTAAAAGCGGCCCGTTGCTTTTTAGCTCTGGACAGATTCCAATTGATTCTTCAACGGGGAAAATGGTGGAAGGCGGCATACGCGAACAAACCCTTCAAGTGATGAAAAATCTAAAGAGCGTCCTCGAAGCGGGGGGTAGTTCATTGGATCATGTTATCAAAACCACGGTTCTTCTTGCGGATATGGCTGACTTTCCTGAACTCAATATAATCTATGCTGAATTCTTTAGTGAGGATAATGCTCCGGCGCGGTCAACCTTTCAGGTGGCCGCTCTTCCAATGGGGGCCTTAGTAGAAATTGAGTTGGTGGCTGAAGTTTTATGACCCGCCCGCAGATCATCCGAACCCTTATTGGCCTCGCTCTTATCTCTTTCTTAGGCGTGGGAGGCTACTTACGTTCCACGGTTGTGATTAATCCCGTTTGCTGGGGTGAAACGATGGGAACATCCTACAGCGTTAAAATTACGGGAACCGTAAAAGATCAAGAACTCGAAAAACTTTCAGAACGGATTGAGGCGGAGCTCGCAACCATTAATCAACAGATGTCTACCTGGGATCCTGCCAGTGAAATTTCAAAATTTAATGCCTCGAAAGAACAAGGCCCCCACCATCTCTCCGAAGCTTTTGCCCAAGTGGTTGCTCAATCGCTAGAATTAAGTAAATCAACTCATGGTGCATTCGATCCCACACTGAATCCGCTACTGAATCTATGGGGGTTTGGTAGCCAAAGCGAGAACC
>JAOZSZ010000217.1 GCA_029939385.1 Pontiella sp.
GACCCGTGGAGGGATGCGGTGGAGCCACGCCATACGCTGAAACCATCAACAACTTCGAGTTAATCTGCATTCCACTTCCGCGCGGAACCGCATTGATATCGAGAAATCTTTCATACTGAGTTGGCTCCGAGAATTTTAATATCGTACGCACATCGTGATCGAACAACCCTTGACTGAATCCCATTTCCGATGGAAGTGAAAAAAGGATCGGCGACCATATTTTCCGGGCATAATGTCCGGATACAGAAACGGACCCAGATGATGGAGCAAGGTAGTCCGTCTGGGGAGGAATAAAAACCTCCGCTAAGCTCGTGCTATTGGCCGGCCGCACCCCGATGAATAACAACAGATGCATCATCACCGCCAAGCAAATTGCCAACTCAGTGGCGTGCCACTTCCGAGAATTTCTCACGGAGAAGACTCCCTAATGGCTGAGATCCGTGTGGCGATAGAGACCTCAGAAATCCCCGCCACAAGCGCGGCATTCCATGCCTTAATAACGGTTCCGTGGGAAACCTGCTCATCGGCCTCAATAATTAAGGGAACTCCGGGCCTTCCAATGGAGGCCGCTTGTAGCGCGGAGGCCAAAAGAGAATCATCCAACCGCTCGTCATTAAAATAAAACCATCCCCCACGGGTGATCGAAAGAACCATTGAATCAAATTGCGCCCCGCCGGTGAAAGGCGATGAAGGCAGTTTAATATTAATTCCGGGCTGTAGAATAAAAGGTGAAATGGCGATAAAAAAGCCCAGCAGAAGAAGTGTGGCATCGGCAAAAACCACACTCACACAAAAGATGCCCGCCGGCTTGCGAGAGGGCTTAAATTGACGCAAATTCTGACTTTTCTGATGCGGTTCAAAGGGTTTCATTGGCAGAATCACTCGGGGTGCGGTCATATCTTAAAAAGCGATAGATCTCTTCGGCGGCATACTCCATATTGAGCGTAATCGACTCGACGCGACTTAAAAGAAAGTTGTACGCAGCAAAGGAAGGAATCGAAACACAAATCCCCACGGCCGTGGTGATTAGTGCGCTCCAGATCCCTCCTGAAATATTCCCAATTTCGATCAGAGGCGCATTTTGCTCCATCACCATAAAGATATGAATTAGACCCAATACCGTCCCCATCAAACCGAGCAATGGCGTTATCTGTGCAATCGTTAACAACCCTCCCAGGTTTTTTTCTAGACGCGGGATCTCTGAAATACCGGCCTTATTGATCGTTTGCTTCAGCCCCTCCGGTTGCTCATCAGAATGCAACAGGGCAATCCGTACTAGATGAGCAACTGGCCCGGGGGTCTGATCGCAGATCGATACAGCCTCCGCCATATTCCCCCGATTAACGATGGTATAGATGCCATTAAGAAAATCATCTTGTTTGATTTGCGCGCGATGCAAATGGAATACACGCTCAAAAAATAGTACCGCGGCCGCGATGCTACACGCTAGAATCGGCCACATAATCCAGCCGCCTTTAACCATTAATTCCCACATGATTTATTTCTCCTCAGCCTGCTGAAACAGCAACCAGTTTTCATTCTTTATTTTTTTAATTCGTTTAGCGGCTTCCTCTTTGGCAGGCACGTTGGCCTCGAGCACACGAGAATAAACCTGAACGGCATCGACCCATGCCTTTTCCTTTTCTTTGAGTGCCGCTGCACCAAAAGCCGAACGCGTAAACCACATCACACTCCGAGGCGACCGCTCAATATTTTCGTTAATGAAGGTGTAGACTACATTCATGTATCGACTGAATGCTTTGTCAAAAACCAAGGTTTTTTCAAGACAACGCCCCTCTTTATACTCCGCCTGCAACTTAAGCTCTATGGGGGCCGAGGGAAGATCAAGAATCGCCTGATAGGAATTTATGGCTTCGCTATATCGTGCTGGATAATCCACTGCGAGTGAAAATTGACAATCCCCTTTACGTCCCCACGCCGTATTGACGAGATAGCTTTCGGGATAGTTCTTGATGATTTCTTCGAAGGCCAGGATGGCGCGTGCAAACTCGCCAAGTTCACTCAGAGCATCCCCCTGCGCAAAACGAGTTTGCGGAAGAACATCGCTATCGGGATATTCCTTGGCCACGAGACTATAGCGTTCGAGCGCATCCACATAACTGGCTTGAGCCGCGGCACAACGTCCCGCCCAATAAAGAGCGCGGGGGGCCAACCAATGCTTCTTATATTCATCTGCAATACTCAGAAATAGAGGTTCAGATTCTGAGTAATCCCCTTTGTTAAAATATTGCTCGGCCAGCCAAAAGATAACTTCTGGCCGCCATTCGGAATCGGGGAATTGCTGAATGAAAGCTCTACAGGTTTGAACGGCCTCCTCTAATTGCCCCTGCCGATATAGACAAAACCCGCGCATATAGGATGCCTGCGGCGCATACTCGCTTTCGGGATAATCGTTCATAATCGTCTCGAAGGCTTTTTGTGCTTCGGGATACTGGCTCAACTTATACAAAACAAGACCACGCTGGTGAATGCTAAGCGAAGCGGTCGAGCTGTTGGTATAGACCTGTCCAATTTCAGCATATTTATCTAGCGCCAGTTGCCACTGTTGCCCCGCAAGCATCACGTCGGCCGAGCGTAATGCCGCCTTTTCGGCAAATGGAGAATCGGCGTGGTCGGTTTCTAAAACTTGGAAGGTGGCGAGGGCTTCGGTACGACGATCAATCTTGGCGAGCGAAAGACCAAGCTGATACAACGCATTGGAAACATCCTTATTCTCAGGAAAATCGGTCACAAAAGTACGGTAACGTTTTTCGGCATCTTCAAATTTTTTGGCATGATAGTAGGCATCGCCCGCCCTAAAAATGGCGATCGATCGATCCGCAGAATTCTCCAACCCCTTCGCCGCCTTATCCAGCGCGGCCGCCGATTCCACAAAACGATCAAGCTCCAAAAGAGCGA
>JAOZSZ010000218.1 GCA_029939385.1 Pontiella sp.
GCATCTGTCACCCAGTTTGCATTAGAGTCAAAAATCCATATAAAGGTAACGGAAGTATCGGTCAGAGCCTCCAACCCGGAGAGGGTTGACGCCACATGGGTGATGATCTCCTCATCAAGAATAGCACCATGTTCTACATGGCTGGGAGTCGCCACTCCTTGGGAAACAGACAAGTCCGAATAGGGGGAAATTGGAGAGGTATTTCCTGAATCACAAAACCCCAAATCGGCCGCAAGGCGGAGCAGAGAAACGGTGGTGCCGGCATCAATCGTGACCGTAAATGAAACGGAGGCTCTCTCTCCAAGCCCCTTGGGCGACCTGACTAACTCCAACCGATCATTGATCAATCTAACCTCACAAACATAGCGAGAATCTCCTAGCGCCCCCGGAGAAACGGTTAAGTCGGAAATACTCACGCCTGAACCAAAGGTGTTGGAATCCACAGGAACGGTGATGATCGACTTGTTCGTCAACACTTCCACGGCATCAAAGTCCCAAAGGAATGCCCCTAAACGATCGGTATTCATCACCTCGATTGAGACAGTGGCCACCAAACTATCCTCTTCACCATCATTTACTTTAAAGGTAAATTCATCTAATCCCAAATAATCCAGATCCGGGGTATACGTCAGCTCAGGAGCCGTTCCACTCAACACCCCATGGGAGGGACTATCGATTGAAATATAGGAGAGTGGATCATCATCGGCATCGAAACCCGTCAGCGTGATCGCTGTTGAATCATTCACAAAAACAAGTCTAGATTGGTCGTAGGCGACCGGCGGGTATTTCTTATAACTCGAAAGCACAATATGATCGATCACATGGACACGAACATTGTTTCCCCGACTTTCCGAAGCACTGAAGGTCCAAGTAAAGGTGACGGTGGTATCCGTTAAATCACTCAACCCCGAGAGGGTCGACACGATATTGGTTAGGACGAGTCCGTACGAAACTTCCTCAAAACCCACATGGCTCGGAGAGGCCGATCCCAAGGAGATTGTTAGATCCGAGAACGGGGTAATATTATTGCCACCGTCGGTCGTCTCATTGAACCCCAAATCACTCGCAAGACTCATGAGCGAAACGGTGGTTCCCGCATCGATCGTGATCGTGAACGAAACCGTTGGGTGCGGCGTATTGGCTCCGCTATAGATTCCCATTTCAACTCGATCATTGGCCAAGCGAACAATTCGATCCGTTCCACCGGGTGTTACCGACAGATCAGAAACACTCACTCCTGGACTAAAGGTGTTTACCGTTGGAGGAACCAGAAGGCCAGTCGTGTTTTCCGTAAAGGGAAGCCCGTTAAAGTCCCAGATAATTTCCGAACCAACTTCCGGTACAGCTAGAGTCAACGAAGTGACTCCGCCCTCCTCTGTGATGAAAAAATCACCCAGCGTTGCCGCCGCGCCATTAAGCGTTATTCTCCCCCCTAGAATATGGTTTTCGAGTTGCGTCGTGTAACTATTGACCATGGTGATCGTACCGATGGTTCCGGTGGTTAAGAAATCCAGTGCTCCCACACTAGAAAGAAGGAGCTCGCCGAGACCATCTACACTATTCCCTCCAAGCTCTAGCGTGCCGCCAGCAAGAGTATAGGTGCCGCCGGATATATTAAGATTGTTCAAGGCGCGAACCGTTCCGGCGGTCTGGAGCATGGATGAAGTTCCTTCGCTAAGGATCACGTCCCATATCCCCGCAATCGTCCCCGATGAATTCCAGGTAAACGAGCCGTCTGCCCTTATCTCCAGATGTTGCTTTGCATCTCCGTCATAATTATAATTCACTCCGAGCAACGCGCTACTGCTATCCTTAAAGGTAAACGCAGCCCCATCCGTTAAAATAAAATGACTTACCGAGCCATTGTCATCAGTAAAGGTTGAGTTTCCATTAAACACCACCTGATACCCGGCCAGTTCAACGCCATTACCGGAGCTATAAGTTACATCTGCATCCGAGACCGTACCCACAACCGACTCCCTCTTCGGAAGAAAATCATCGGTCCAATTGGCTGCGGTATTGATGGCCGTATCGGCTCCGCCGCCGCCATCCCACTCTACATCTGCCCACGGAACGATTATGTTCAAAACCACCGGGCGCTCTTCGATCATGTTATTCGAGCTGTCAGTAAAGGTTACGAGGGCTTCGTATAGATCGATTTCAAACGCCTCGGTTTCCGCATTCAGTATCATATTTACCACGACGGAACCATCTACTGAGATCGTGCCATTCGTTTCGGAAAGATCAAACCATGTTGCATTCTTGCTCGCCGTCCAGTTTAACGTGGAACTCGAGTTGTTTCTAAGTTCGTATGACCGACTGGCACTGCTCCCTCCAGTCTCCACAACCAACGGAGTAAAGAAGGTATCGGTCGGCGTTATGGTAAAGGCTGGAAGCGAAGGCAGAACCACCACCGAAGGATCCCCGTAGGGATTAAAATCAGCCCAATTTTCTTTTGACCAATTGGTAATCTCTTCTTTCAATTCCCACAGAGCCTCCCCACAGGATTTTCCTTCTGAAATCCCTTGGGTATAACGATAACTCATCCCGAATACCGCTTCCGTATCAGAATACTCCTTTTGTCCGCGCCAATAGTATGAGTCGCGCGTAGACCCAATCGTCAGAATTCCTCCTTTTTTCAGCAAGACATAGGAGAGGTTGTCAAGGCTCTCAGGCCGTGCATTTTGACAGGAGCCCTGAAATACGGTGGAGGGATGGTTATCATTCAGATCATCGACTACCTCGCTGGAGGAGATAACACCAAAGGCTATATCCGAGAAGCCATGGGTCATCCATACATGCAAGCCATACTGACCTACGCTCCAAACCTCCGTCGCTATAATCGTTGACGAAGGAAACTCTGGCGGAGGAATAATACCGGCATCCGCCGCAACAAAATCAGAACCATCCTTGTAAAC
>JAOZSZ010000219.1 GCA_029939385.1 Pontiella sp.
TGTATACCTTACAAGCCAGTGAAACATCTCCGCGTATCTTTATGCGACTTGATCGTGGATCACATGTTGTAATGAAAAATACTCTAGAGCAAACCCATGCCTGAAATGCCCAAGAAAATAACTCTTCTTAGTTCGTCCTCTCCAAGTTCAATCTATTCTTATGAATTAAGGGGAAGCCTATTTACCGCTCGTTTATTCGGCTTATTTCCTGTTTTCACTATTCACTTATCTAACGTCCATTATCTACGTCTAGCCACAAATAATGAAGTTCCACCGCTATATCAAATCGATAACATTCTACAATCCCTTTCCTATCGTCGCATCCTCCGTCCCACCTATGTGCTACAGGCAAAGACGGGGCGTCGATTATTTTTAAAGCTTGAGGGAGGCGCCCACTTTAAATTGCGACAAGCGATCGGTCGTCAGATCAAACCAATCCACTCCATCGCGGCATAAAATCCTATAAAAAAAGCCCGTCAATTGGACGGGCTTTTTCTTTTTTCAGGAAGTAAACGTCTACCCTTTAATCGCAGCTTGCGCCGCCGCAAGGCGGGCAATCGGTACACGATATGGCGAACAACTGACATAGTTGAGGCCAACCTTTACGCAGAACTTTATACTTTCAGGATCACCACCATGTTCTCCACAAATTCCACATTTTAGGTTGGGCCGAGTTTCGCGACCCCGCTCAACCCCTAGCTTAACCAATTGCCCAACACCCGTTTGGTCGAGATGCTGGAAGGGATCACAGGGAAGAATCTTCTCTCCAAGATAATCAGGAAGAAACGTCCCAATATCATCACGGCTATACCCAAAGGTCATTTGTGTTAGATCATTCGTTCCAAAACTAAAGAACTCGGCGGTCTCGGCAATTTCATCAGCCGTTAGTGCCGCACGCGGAATCTCGATCATCGTCCCCACCAAATACTTTACCTTGACGCCTGTTTTGGCGATGACAGCTTCGGCGTTTTCACGCACGATTTTCTCTAGGAAATCGAGTTCAGCTTTCGTTCCAATAAGCGGAATCATAATTTCGGGCAGTACCTTAATCGGCTTCTTTGCCTTCGTTACCTTACAGGCCGCCTTCATAATCGCCTGAGTCTGCATCACACAAAGTTCGGGGAAAGTAATCGATAGCCGGCAACCACGATGTCCAAGCATCGGATTAAACTCATGAAGTTCCTGCACACGATCGGTCACTTTTTTTAATGATACACCAAGACGCTTTGCCATTTCCTGCTGATCTTTTTTAGAATGCGGCACAAATTCATGCAACGGAGGATCGAGCAAACGTACCGTTACCGGCAAGCCGTCCATGGCGTTGAAAATGCCTTCGAAATCTTTCTGTTGATGCTTGAGCAATTTAGCCAATGCGGTCTTACGATCTTTTTCATCATCTGCAAGAATGAACTCACGAATGGCCCAGATACGATCTCCTTCGAAGAACATATGCTCGGTACGACAAAGACCAATCCCTTCTGCGCCAAACGAACGGGCCGCCTTGGAATCTTTGGGAGTATCTGCATTCGTACGTACGTTGATCGTACGGTAAACGTCTGCCCATTTAGAAACCTGCTCATACATTTTATAGATGGGATCTTTCTTTGCCGTAGCATTATTATCCACAACCGCGGAAACCACTGGACTAACTTGAGTCGGAATCTGCCCCGCATAAACGACCCCCGTGGAACCATTCAAACTGATCCAATCGCCTTCCTTGTAACTCTTTTTTCCAATTAAGATGGTCTTTTTCTTGTAGTCAATTTTTAGATCACTCGCCCCGCAAATGCAGCATTTCCCCCAGCCCCGCGCAACCACCGCCGCGTGAGAAGTCATTCCCCCCGTAGAGGTCAGCACACCTTGAGCCGCCCACATTCCGCCCACATCCTCTGGGCTGGTCTCGTGGCGAACGAGAATTAATTTTTCATCTTCATTCTTTGCGATTGCTGCTTCAGCAACTTCAGCTTCGAATACAATTTTACCTACTGCCGCCCCCGGACCCGCTGGAAGTGCAGTGGTGAGAACCATCCCCTTTTTCTCGGCCGCAATATCAAAAACAGGAAAGAGAAGCTGTTCGAGGTCATCGCCAGAAATTGTCATGAGCGCTTCCTTCTGCGTCAGGATCTTGGGCTGGCTTTCACCCGTATAGAAATCCTTACCGGAGGCCATTTCAACCGCCCAACGAATTCCAGCAAGACCGGTACGTTTTGCATTACGAGTCTGCAACATAAAGAGCGTACCTTCTTGTACGGTAAATTCGACATCTTGGGGATACTTGTAGTGCTTTTCTAGGCGAGCCATAATTTTCTGGAGATCAGCATATGCTTTTTTCCAAATCTTGGAGCTCTCTTTCGGCATATCATCAAGATCTTTGGGGGTACGAATACCGGACACTACATCCTCGCCTTGCGCATCGATAAGATATTCGCCCATCGGCTTACTATGCCCTGTTCCTCCGTCCCGCGTGAAAGCCACTCCGGTGCCAGATTCATTGCCCATGTTACCAAAAACCATGGTGCAAATATTAATGGCAGTACCTAGGAGGCCATTAATCTTGTTGATCTGTCGGTATTTCTCCGCACGTTCAGAGTTCCACGAACCAAACACCGCACAAATAGAGAGATCGAGTTGCTCCATCGGATCCTGAGGAAAAGGCTTCTTTACTTTTTTCTGGTAAACCTTCTTATAGATTTTAACCAGTTCCTTAAGTTGCTCGGCAGTAAGATCGGTATCCTCTTTTGCCTTATATTTTTTCTTAATAGATTCGAGTTCGACTTCAAAATCATGATGAGTGAGTCCGGTATATGGCCCCATAACCACATCCCCAAACATATCGATAAAACGACGATAGCAATCCCAAGCGGTGCGCTCATTCCCGGTCTGATTAATAAAACCAAGCACTGATTTGTC
>JAOZSZ010000035.1 GCA_029939385.1 Pontiella sp.
TGGCCGAGCACATGCTCATCCTCCGCTTCACCAATCCGGAAGGAAAACAGTTCCATATTGCTGCGGCATTCCCCTCCGCTTGTGGAAAAACTAATCTGGCCATGCTTCAGTCCACCGTTCCTGGATGGAAAGTGGAAACCATTGGTGATGATATTGCTTGGATGAAACCTGGCGAAGACGGACGTCTCTATGCGATTAATCCAGAAGCTGGATTCTTCGGCGTGGCTCCGGGTACTGCGGAATACTCCAACCCGATGGCACTTGCCAGCTGTGAAAAAGACACCATCTTTACCAACGTAGTTGTCACTAACGACGGCGATGTGTGGTGGGAAGATATGGGCGTGGAGTGCGAAGGTGGAACCGATTGGTTGAACCGTCCGTGGAAACCCGGAATGAAGGATGAACAGGGCAACGTTATTAAAGGCGCGCACCCGAACAGCCGCTTCACTGCACGTGCTGCAAACTGCCCCGTGATCTGCCCCGACTGGGAAAACCCAGCCGGTGTTCCGATCGACATCTTCGTATTCGGTGGAAAGCGTTCTAATACCATCCCGTTGGTGCATGAAGCGTTCAACTTCGAGCAAGGCGTTTACATGGGAGCAACCGCTTCTTCCGAGCCGACGGCTGCGGCCCTCGACCTGGGCAATGTAAGCCTGCGTTTCGATCCCTTCGCTATGACCCCGTTCATCGGATACCACGCCGGCGACTATATGCAGCATTGGTTCGACATGGGCGAGCAACTGGGCGACAAAGCCCCGCGTTGCTTCTACGTCAACTGGTTCCGCAAGACGGAAGACGGCAAGTGGCTCTGGCCTGGCTTCGGCGAAAACTCCCGCGTCCTCAAATGGATGTGCGACCGCGTCGAAGGCAAGGTTGATGCCCGCGAAACCCCGATCGGTCTGATGCCGGTTGACGGCGACCTGACCCTCGACGGTCTGGACATCTCGGCCGAAGACTGGGCGGAACTGATGAAGGTCGACACTGACCTCTTCAAGGCAACGCTTACCGATGCCCGGGAATACCTGGCGAAGTTTGGCGACAAGCTTCCGGCCAAGATGGTCGAACAGATGGATGCGCTTGAAGCCCGTCTGAACGGCTAACTCAATCTCCGGATTGGAAACAAAAAAAGCGTCCCGCTTGCGGGGCGCTTTTTTTGTATACTCACTCCGGCGGGGAATCCTCTCGTCGGGGCATAGGTGGAAATAGACCCTCCTGGGGTTCTTTCTGGCGTCGGTTGTCTAAAGAAAAAAAGCCACCTTCATGGTGGCTTTTCTAAATCCTATTGGGTGTGGAATCTATTGTTCTAATTCTTTTAAATAGGCTTTATCTTCTTTGGAAAGAGCGTTCAGGGAGAAGGGTTGGGTAATGCCCTTGGCCTCGGATTTTAAGAAAACATTTCCTTTAGATTGTTTAACGTAAATGGCCCGCACCGGAATCTTTTTCCCCTTATGAGTAATAATCCACTCTCGGTATTCCGGTTGGATTGATCCGTCCGTCGCTTTCCCTTCGGTTGTTGCTTTAGCAGCCTTCTCTTCCAACTTTAGATTTTTAACGAATAAAATAGGGATTCCATCAATACTAATTTTTTCGGAAGGACCGTTTATGCCGACGAAGATAGAGTAATAGTCCATGTTTCCATCTTCATCGCTTTCGCCGGAATCTAAAAGAATGGCATCTTCTTCATAATCGACAGGCTCATATTCCGTCGCATAGTAGCCTAGATAGTTTTCGCTGTTATCCACGAAAATAACTCGGTATCCACCTTTTCTGAGCGAACCCGAAAAGATGTGGTAGTAGCTTTCTTCTGTTTCAAGTGATCCAACTTTATTAATTCTCATTTTTTCGGGAGAATGTTCTGTGCCAGCGGTTTGAAGGAGGGTTTCAATTTCACGGGTACTGGGAACGTTTTTCTTTTCTCCGGCCACGGCGGCCACATTCGCTGCGAGTAGTGCAAACAGTATAAGTCGACTTGTCTTTTTCATACCTATTTCCTTTTTTGTGTTATTTAGCAAGAAGCTGCCTCGCAATCCCAAACGATTAACTATGGATTTTAAATATAGATTTAGAGCTTAAATATCCATTGTTTTCAATAATTTTTTAATTTTATGTTCTATTTTTTCTTCCTGTGACCCAGTAAAAAAACCCCTTGGCAGGGATCGGGGCTTTCGGCATAATGCGCGCTCTTTTCGAAGCAAAGAACTAATTGAGGCAATACCTATGTACAGTGCATCTGACCTTAAAAAAGGCTTAAAAATTGAGATCGATGGCGATCCCTGCATGATTACTAATTTCGAGTTTTCTAAGCCCGGCAAAGGCCAAGCCCTTTACCGGTGTAAAATTAAAAACCTAATTAGCGGAAACACGTTTGATAAAACCTATCGTTCCTCCGAAAAGATCAATCGTTGTTCATTGATGTCTTACGATTTTACTTTTTCTTATATTGATGGAGAGAATTATGTTTTTTCCAACAATGAAACCTATGAAGAGGCTCTGTTGGGGATCGATTTGATCGGTGACCTAAAAAACTTTATTGTTGATGATATGTCAGTTGAGATTCTTTTCCATAACGATCGCGCCCTTGAGATTACCCTTCCTAATTTTGTTGAAATGGAAATTGCAGCAACCGAGCCCGGCGCACGGGGGGACACGGCTACGAATGTTATGAAACCAGCCTCCCTTGCAAATGGCTACGAAATCAACGTGCCAATTTTTATTAATGAGGGAGATGTTATTCGTATTGATACCCGCACGGGAACCTATGCAGATCGCGTGTCTAAGAGATAGCGAATGGGGGTTGAAAATATCATTTTGAGAGACGCCGTGATGCGTAGCATCAGGGCGTTTTTTTATGATCAGGGATTTGTTGAGGTTGAAACCCCCGTCCGACTCAAAACTCCCTGTATGGAACTGCATATTGATGCCGAGCCGAGTGGGGATCATTTTTTACGCACGTCTCCGGAACTTTTTCATAAGCAACTGCTCGCGGCGGGACATAAACAAATTTTTGAGATTGGAAAGTGTTTTCGTAGAGGTGAATTTGGTCCCTTGCATAATCCCGAATACACCATGCTCGAATGGTACCGCACCCATGCCGATTATATGGATATGCTTGCCGATATTCAGGCGCTCATCTCTGGGGTATCTAAATATCGAAATCTCGGTTCTGATGATTGGAAAATTTTGACGGTCTCCGAGGCCTTTTTGGAATATGCGGGGTGGGACCCGGTGGGTCATTATAATGAAGACCGCTTTGATATGGATCTCGTTGAAAAGGTTGAACCTGCACTCAAACAATTTCCTGGGCCGGTTGTTTTGATCGACTATCCCATTGAAGTCGCTGCGCTCGCACGGCATAAGCCGAGTCATCCGCTGGTGGCTGAACGCTGGGAGTTGTACCTCTGCGGGGTTGAGATCGCCAATGCGTATTCCGAACTTACTGATCCCATCGAACAGCGTCGACGGTTTGAAGCATGCGCGGGTCAGCGTAGGAGGCTTGGAAAAGAAGTTTACCCCATCGATGAAGCCTTCCTTCAGTCCCTAGAAAAAATGCCTCCAGCGGGGGGGGTTGCTCTTGGGGTGGATCGTCTACTCATGCTTCTTGCAGGAGCCGATTCGCTGGATGCGGTGCTATCATTCCGCTGAGTCTTTTTCCTCGGTGTGATATTTTTCGATCGTTTTCCCGAGTGTGCGCAGTTGTTTGGCCACATCGTTTAATCGAAATTCGATCGAATTAAGAATCCAAAACTGAAAGTGCTCTACTTTGGTGGACTTGTGCATCATCCAGATAATCTTGACCGAAACCATGAGGACGGCAATTTCTAATGAGAAGGTGGATGAAATCGGTAAATCAATATGTAGCGTGTGCCGAAGGATATCCCCGATAAAAAGGGTCGCAATAGAAATGATAAAAAGGGTGTTGACCCACCGGTCTCGTTTCTGGTCGCCTTTCCCTCCAATTTGACCCATCAACCGCCGAATTTTTTCTTTTTCCTTTTTAAACTGATCAAGCTCCGCCTTCAGTTTGATTGGATCTAGTTCTTTCATGAGTTACTCCATAATTAATGGATGGGATTATAAGGTTGAAGGGGATTCTATCAATAAATTATCGTATCCATTCGATGGAGTAGCATGCTACAACTTGCGTTTAATTTATGGGGTAAAACTGAATGGGGAAAAAACTAAAAATTGCAATTGCTTGTGGCGGCACGGGTGGACACATATTTCCTGGATTGGCAACGGGGCGCGAGCTCCTTGAGCGAGGGCATGATGTTACGCTCTGGCTGGCGGGGAAAGATATTGAGAGCGATGCCGTGAAAGATTGGGAAGGAAAGACGATTACCATTCCATCTGAAGGTTTCCAGTTTGGTATTTCAGTTCGTAGTATATTAACTCTTTTTCGACTTTATAAAGCCTATCGGCTATCGCTTCCGCCGATGCGCGAAAGTCGGCCCGATGTGGTGCTCGCTATGGGGAGCTATGCCTCTTTTGGTCCCATCAAAGCGGCACGGAAGTTGGGGATTCCTTATGTCCTGCACGAAGCCAACCTATTGCCGGGGCGCGCCGTGAGTTTATTGGCAAGTAAGGCTCATACCGTGGCCGTTAGTTTTGAAAAGTCCCGTTTTTACCTTAAACATCATAACCTTGAAACCACGGGAATGCCGTTGCGTAAAGCATTGCAACGCGCCAGCCTTCTGCCTCGGCGTGAGCGCGGCAAAAATGATCCCTTGCGAATCCTTGTGATGGGCGGTAGTCGGGGTGCACAGGTGCTTAATCAAGTGGTTCCCAAGGCCATTTCAGCAATGGCAGAGAAGGGGGTGGTTCTTGAAGTGGAGCATATTGCCGGCCTTCAGAATTCGGAGGAAATTGAAGCCATTTATAAGGAAGCGGGCATTCAGGCGAATGTGCATCACTTTGTTCGGGATATGGAAAATATTTATCTCAATGTTGATCTGGCCATTTGTCGTTCCGGCGCCGCGACCTGCGCCGAACTGGCCGTATTTGGATTGCCAGCCTTGCTCATTCCATATCCTTTTGCCGTGCGCAATCATCAAATGGGCAATGCGCGTGCTCTTCAAGATTCTGCCGCGGCCGATGTGGTGGCACAAGAGGATCTCACGGCGAGTTGGTTGTGCGATTACCTCGTTAGTGTTTCAGAAAAACCGGAACGATTGGAACACATGGTTGCGGCCATGAAAAAACGGGCGCAACTTAATGCTTCGGGTCGTTTGGCCGATCTCCTTGAAAGGGTGGGCGGGGCATAATTGTGAATGCGGTTGATCATGCACAAGAGTTGATTGAACGCGGAGGAACCGTTCATCTGATAGGTGCGGGCGGCATGGGTATGGCTGGGGTGGCCTTTCTTCTTAAAGAACGGGGATTTATTGTTTCCGGGTGCGACGTACAAGAAAATCGACAAACCGCATGGCTTCAAAAAAAGGGGATCAATATTTTTTTGGGGCACCATGAATCGCATATCAACAAATCGGTTGATTGGTTGGTTCGTTCCACGGCCGTTCCTGACACTCATCCCGAAGTTCAATGCGCCAAGAAACTTGGAATTCCTGTTTCGCGTCGCGGTGAAGTATTGCCCGCGCTCATGCGAAACCACACCTGTATTGCCGTCAGCGGTACACATGGAAAAACCACGACCACCGCGATGATTGCCCAAGTCCTTGGATGTGGATATTGCGTTGGCGGTGAAATGGTGGACATCGAGGGCATCGCTAAATCAGGCGAAGTTATGGTGGTTGAGGCAGATGAATCGGATGGAACGATTGTGGGTTATTCTCCCGACTTCACCGTGATCACCAATATAGAATATGATCATATGGAGCATCACGCTTCGGCGGCGGATTTTATAGATTGTTTTAAGCAGCTGATTAAGAACACAAAGCAGAAGGTTTACTATGGTGCTGATGATCCTATTTCGGTCCAACTCTGTTCTGGGAATCCGAAGTGTGAGTCTTTTTCTTTTCCGACTTTCCCGCTATCACTGCCGCTGCCGGGAAATCATAACCAATGGAATGCCGCGGCGACGCTGGCGGTATCTCGAACGTGGAAAACAGAGGCCGAGATTTTTAAGGCCTTAGAAAAGATGAACTCTATTCGCCGTCGCTTTGAAACAGTTTTTGAGCGGGATGGGATTCGGATTGTTTCTGATTACGCACATCATCCAACTGAAATTGCGGCACTTATTCAAACGGCATTAGAGCTGAAGCCCAAGCGACTACTCGGTATTTTTCAACCACACCGTTACACGCGCACGCTTGCGCTTGGTCCCGACTTTCCACCTAGTTTTCAAGGAGTAGAAAAACTTGGGTTGGTTCCGGTTTATGCGGCCTCCGAGTCGCCGATCGAAGGGGGAACAACCTCAGATTTAAGGGCTCGTTTTTCGGAGGAGTGGGATGGGCGGTTATTTGAGTTTCAAACTCTAGAATTGGCCTGGGCGGAGATCTTGTCCCAATTGCGCGAAGGCGATCTGCTCCTTCTTATGGGCGCTGGCGATATCGAACAAATGGCCGAGTGGGCTCGGCAATGCAGATAAATTTAAACCTCCTGTTTTTACATTGAGGCGCGGAGTTGCTGCTCCATCTGCTCGGCATAGAGTTTGGCCTCTGGCGGGAGGTGCTTGCTACGTTTGGCTTTCTTATAAATTTCCAAGGCTTCGTTAAAACGGCCCTTATGTTGATAGTATCCGGCAAGGGTGAAGTAAGCCTCCGGAGCGGCGCGGTCGCTGGCGACGGAACCCTTGAGTGCGGCTTCAATCTCCACCGTCCGCCCAGCCTGATTGAGGAAGAAGATGTAGGACGATAGGTTGTTCCAATTCTCTGGCACTAGTGCCGCAGCGCTTTTCAACCATTGGAATCCCTCGGGATCATTTTTCTGTTGTAATAATATACCGAGATTATAGGCCGCCTGTGCCATTTGTGGGTCGGCTTCGAGCGCGGTACGTAAGTGGATTTCGCATTCCTTTATCCGACCAAACTCCGCTTCAAGAAGGGCGAGGTTAAAGTTGGCGGTTGGGTTTTTAGGTTCAATATGAATGGCCCGCTGGAGCAATTCGTAGGCGTTGGTGCTGTTCCCCGTACGGGCGTGTGTCATGGAGGCATTAATCATGGGCTGAATAACATCCTCGCGGAGTTCTAATGATTTGTTATAGGCCTCTATGGCCTTTTTCGGTTTGCCCATGCGGTCAAAATAGAGGCCTTGATTATAGTGGGTTGCCCAGCGATCCGGCCAAATAACCAGTGAATTCCAATATTCGGAATGGGCATCCTCGAAGGCCTTTTGCTCTTTTTCCGTGTAGTGGGTAAGATTACGGGTGAGCAACGAGGCGGCGGCATGGATGCGTACGGTACGAAATTTATCCGTTGTAGCCTCGAGTAGTTTTTGTGTGGAATCTATCGATTCATCATTTTGCAACGAACTTGCCGCCGTGGCGCGTACCCATTCAGATTTGGAGTTCAGCTGTTGGCGTATGGCGGCCCATTTGTCGGGATAAGGACAATGATTAAGCAGGCGAAGAATGGCCACTTTTGCGGCAGGATCGCAGGCGGGGTGATCGAGATAGGTAAGAATTTGGGGTAACTTTTTCCACTCGCCATTGCGGCAGGCCAGTATCATGCCACCCAGTTCAAGAAGTTCAGCGCCGGAATCATTTCCATGCCAGTCGAGGACGTGTTCGTTGGCCCATTCTAAATCCTCTTTTTTGTGACCCAGGAAATCGCCCGTGATGGCCTCAGGATTATGGTGGCAGAGGTTGCAGGCGTTGGGTGATCCAAAGGCCAGCGAGGCCGCAGGGGATGGGGGACGGAAGGTGTGGTCGGAGCGATGCATATGTGCTTGGGCGGTCTTGGGCATATGGCAATCGACGCAGGTAACGTTGTCGATCGCGGCGTGGTGCGAGTGTTCTAGAATATGATCTACACGTTTTTCATGGCAGGGAAGACAGGCCTTGTTCGGTTCGCTTGCGAAACGAAAGCGGCCGCTCGATGTGTGGCAATGGATGCATTCGAGCTGACCGGAGTTGGCGCAGGGATTGGCCATCCATCCTGTTTGCGTATAGTTTTCGCCGAGGTCACGCCCGTCCGGATAAAAGTCGGAATCTTCGTAGGAGATCAGATCATAGTGATCAAAGAATAGTTCGCCCGGAGTGAAGTCACGGGTTAGAGGGGTCATTTTTGCATGACAAGGGGCGCAGGTGGAATCGCGTTGCGTGGCATTAAGATCGCCGTGGAAGGTGAGGAGTTTTAGATCTGTAAGTTCTTCGCCTTTGGCTTCGGCTTCTTGGGCCGCTTTAATGTGTGCCTCGGCCGGGCCGTGGCAGACCTCGCAATTGATCCCCGCTTCATTCCATGTGGTGGTGTAACTATCGCTTTCGGGATCGTAGTTTTTGCGGAGTTGGCTGACGTGGCAGTCGTGGCAGGCGGCATTAAAGGTGAGCTGCCGGTCGGTCCAGTCGATCGCTTCGTCAACGATACCATTATTAAAGTGGCGTATCATACTTCTGGTAGAATTATACCAAATCCGAGTGTGAACATTGTAGGCAAGCGGTGCGGTCTGAAGCTTTCCTTGATCAAGCGGGACGAGAAAAAAATAGACATTCTTTCCTCCGAGTGCATGTAGGACGGGGTAGGTTTTTTCTGTTCCATCGGGGTGGGTTTCTCGTAGCACCCCGCCACTCGCATTGAATTCAATAATAAATTGGAGGCCTCCAATTTCTAGCGCTTCGGTCATGGGTTCTAGCGTGCGAGCAAATGCACCACTAAAAGCCTGCATCGCTTTGCCGTGGTGAGAGGTGCTCCAAAGATCGTAAAAGCGTTCGTGGCAGACCTTGCAGTCAGACGATCCGACATATTCGCCCTGATCCGTAAAGTCAAGAGCCTCTCCGGAAAGAGCTCCCAAAAAACATACCCAAAAAGTAATTTTAAATGCCATATTCATGATGATGATTTATTAAATAGAATCGCCTCAGATGGTGCGAATAAAATCTACCGTCTTTCTTCTTGGTTTGCCCCTCGTAGAGGCCGTACAATTACCCACTTTAATGAGTGAAAAAACTACAACTATATTGTTTGATTTCGATGGTACGCTGGCCGAAACCATGATGCTGATCTATACCGTCTTCAATCGGTTGTCATCCGTTTATGGGTATCGCCATTTACCTGAAGAAGAAATTGAACTTGTTCGGCATTTAACCATTCACGAGTTTATCGAACATGTTGGTATTTCTCGCTGGAAGATTCCGATCGTCGCAATCCATGCACGGCACCTTATGCATCAAGACATTCATGAGGTTCATCCTCCCAAAGGATTAGCTGATGTCTTGACCCGGATCCACGATAGCGGGCGCTACCATATGGATATTCTAACCTCTAATCGCCCGAAAAATGTTCATAAATTTCTTGCCGAGCATTCCATGGATTGGTTCGACGAAGTACACTCCACGCGCCGTATCCTCAGTAAAAAGCGCCGAGTGAAAAAATATATTCGCGAAAAGGGGATCGATCCTCAAACGCTTTATTATATTGGCGACACCTCTGTCGACGTTGAAAGCGCACGTCTTGCTGGCACTAAAGTGGTTGCTGTTGCTTGGGGGCTGAATACTTCGCAGGCTCTCGCCCGATCCAAGCCAGACTACCTCGTCAATCATCCCGTTGAACTACTGGATATCTTTCCTGAGCACTAGACGAGGAACCCTTCCCCGTCAAAAGGGATAAAGCTATAGAAAAGCAGTTGCCAAAGCCGAAAGGTTTGGTATCTTCCTCGTCTTTCACCCTCTAGCCGGAGTGGCGAAATTGGTAGACGCACGGGATTCAAAATCCCGCGGAGAAA
>JAOZSZ010000220.1 GCA_029939385.1 Pontiella sp.
GACAACGGGTTATATAAAAATAGTTCTTCAACTCCTTCCTCCCGCTCTCAACCTATCAGCATAGAAGAACTCATGAGCGAGGAACCGCCCATTCACCTACTCCAAGACGCCGCCCTGCGTTATAATTCCGTACATCCCGAAAAGGTTAAAAAATGGAGAAAAAGACTCAAATACAAGGCGCTATTTCCCAAGCTTAGTATCGATTACGACAAATCAGTATATGCCGATCATATCGGTCCATACGATTGGGGGATGACGGTATCTTGGGATATTGGTGAACTTATCTGGAACCCCTCCGAAACGATTATAGATAACCGCACCAAGCTGACTACCCAATTGCGAATCGACATCCTTGACGATATCAACCGGCTCTACTTTGAACGCTTGCGTCTTAAACGAGAAATTATAGCGGCGGATCCCCGCACCGAAGATATTGACACCAAAAAACTAAGATTATATGAACTCACCGCCACGCTAGACGGCTATACCGGAGGATATTTTTCTAGAGAGAAAAATTGGTAGACCTTACTCTCCTGTTTTGTGCTTCAACCTTCTTTCCTGTTTCCAATCCTTAGGAATTCCCTTATACACACGGTCAATAAATAAGAAATTCCTATACGGTGGAAACTCCATGAATATTTTAACCTACCTAAAGAAAAACCAAGCCCTCGTCGATACCGCGCTAAAAGATTGCCTCCCCTCTCCTAGCACTCGACCCATCATCCTTCATGAAGCCATGCACTATTGTGTACTCAATGGAGGGAAGCGCATTCGCCCTAGTCTTTGCATTGCTTCGGCCGAGGTCTTTGGCCAAGAAACAAAACAAGCATTGGCCCCCGCAATTGCAACGGAGCTTTTCCACTGCTCCACCCTCGTCCATGACGATCTACCCTGCATGGACGATGATGATCTGCGGAGGGGTCTACCCACCTGCCATATTAAGTTCGGAGAAGCCAATGCCGTACTCACCGGCGATGCATTAATGATTCATGCCTTCCAAATTCTGGCCGAAACAGGAAACTCAAGCCTATCGCTTGAGCTCACTAAAGCCGCGGGTTCTCTTGGGGTTATTGCCGGACAGATAGAGGATTTGGCAGCAGAAGGCCATGAACCGAACGCCGCCTTGATTGAATTTATCCATATAAACAAGACGGCAATTCTCATCCGTGCCGCAGTTCGCATGGGAGCAATGGTTGGCGGAGCAAATGATGCTGAACTAAAACAATTGACCGTGTTTGGTGAAAAAATCGGACTCGCCTTCCAAATTGAGGACGATATTTTAGACGAAACTTCTACCGATCAAATACTAGGGAAGCCAACCGGATCTGATTCCAAACAAAACAAACTAACCTATCCCGCCGTTCATGGCATGGTCGCCGCCGAAGCCAAAGTGAAACAACTGACCCAAGAAGCTATTGAAGCACTCGATACCCTTTCTGGTAACATTGAACCCTTACAATCTCTCGCCAAATATCTGATGAATCGAAAATTTTAACCGCCAAGAATAAAATCATGAAGCACGAACAAAAACCATTCAAACGCCCTCCAAAAAAATACCAACCCCGAGGGCTTTCAATTCTTTATGAAGATCGGGATATCCTCGTTGTGGATAAAGTGAGCGGTCTTTTGACCATAAGCACGGAACAAATTAGAGATAACACAGCATATTATCTACTGAACAACTATGTTCGAAAAGGGAATCCAAAATCACGACATCGGGTCTTTATCGTGCATCGTCTTGATCGGGACACTTCGGGCCTTCTCGTATTTGCTAAAAATGAAGAAGCGAAGCGATACCTCCAAGCCGAGTGGAAAAATTTTAAAAAACTATATTATGCTGTAGTCAAAGGAACCTTATCTGAAAAAGAAGGTTTGATTACTTCCTATCTTGCAGAAAATAGTGTGCACAAAATGTATTCCGTTTCTGATCCTGAAAAGGGAAAACTGGCCAAGACCCAATACAAAGTTCTAAAAGAATCACCAACGCACAGTCTTCTTGAAATCAAGCTACTCACCGGTCGTAAAAACCAGATCCGCGTTCATTTTTCAGATAAAGGATGCCCCATCGCAGGCGATAAAAAATATGGAGAAAAAGAGAAAGGCATCAAGCGACTCGCCCTTCATTCCGCATCGATTACACTCACCCATCCCTTCTCAAAAAAAGAAATAACCTTCTCAACCAAAGTACCGACATATTTCGAATCACTACTAAAAGGATCGAAAGGAACGTGCCAAAACTAAAAAATCTGGATTCTTATTTATTATGGCCATCAAGAGGCCATTAAATAGAGATCCCCTTAAAGGAAGCGAAGAAATAAATAACGAGTTAGACGAACAGCGCCCTTTTCCTAAACCAAGCGAAATACCTGTAATACGGTTTTGTTCCATCAAAAAAAACATTTAAATACAACTCCTCAGCACCTCGTGCATCACCCAAAGACTGATCAACGTGATTTCCGAAAAATAGAACCCAGCGGCCTCGTCAGCGTAACGATAATCCCCTTGTACTGCCGAAAGCGGTTCTAAGAACCGCCGCTACTCCCGATCAAGCTGTAGCGGTGCTTCTTAGAAGCACCCTCCATTCATTGCTAAAACAGCATCGCCCACCTTTTGGGAATCAGCGAAGGAGCCACCACGATGCAATCGTAGCCCAATTTGATCAGCCGAAAACTTACCAATCGTCTCGGGCCTCTCTCTTTCGACAAAAGCCGAAGCCATAGAATTAGTTGAACCGTTCCCTTCGGGAACTATTTCCTACGGAAATTATTTATCGCGTTACTTTCAGCTTTATGCGCATCGATTCTTATGTATACTTTCTTTTATGGCGTGTCCTTTGGCTTGAATTGAATTGTTTATTTCAATGCTGGATAGGCTCCGGCAATGCCTTGAAGCGAAAAGATAA
>JAOZSZ010000221.1 GCA_029939385.1 Pontiella sp.
GATTCGACATAACTAATCACCTGTTCTTCAGCACGGTGGTTCGTTAATTCATGGTATAGATTATTCATGTTCCAGTCTTCATCAGAGGTATCGTTGATGAGTTTAAACCAAAGGTCAGGAACGCCCATAGCCAGGCGATAGTCGAACCCGCAACCGCCCTCTTCGGGGAGTGAAACGAGACCCGGCATACCGGAAACATCTTCAGCAATAGTGATGGCTGCGGGGCGGATCTCGTGAATGAGTTTGTTGGCGAGTGCAAGATAGGCAAAGGCGTCGAGATCAACGGATCCATCGAAGTAACAGCTATAATCGGTAAACGTGGTGCTGAGACCGCGGTGGTGATAGAGCATGGAGGTGATTCCATCAAAACGGTAGCCATCGAAGTTGAATTCATCGAGCCAGTACCGGGCGTTAGAGAGAAGGAAGTGAAGAACTTCGGGTTTAGCGTAGTCGAAGCAACGCGAATCCCACGCATCATGATCACCGCGGTCGCCATCGTGAAAATATTGATAAAGTGTGCCGTCGAATCGGGAAAGTCCTTCTTTCTCATTTTTTACGGAGTGTGAATGGACTAGATCCATAATGACAGCAATCCCCGCCTCATGGCAGGCATCGATGAGTTCTTTTAATTCTTCGGGGGTTCCGAACCGAGAGGAGGCGGCAAAGAAGTTAGAAACATGATAGCCAAACGAACCATAGTAAGGATGTTCCATGATCCCCATAAACTGAATGGTGTTGTAGCCCATCGCCACGACGCGTGGGAGGATTTTTTCTTTGTATTCGAGGTAGGAACCCACCTTTTCCTCTTCCTGTGCCATACCGATGTGCGATTCATAAATAAGTGGAGCACTAATGGGTTTTATTGGGTTCGGAAAAGTCCACTTATAAGGCATTTCAGGGGTCCACACTTGTGCACAGAAAATGTGGGTTTGAGGATCTTGAACGCTTCGACGGGTATAAGCCGGAAGGCGATCTCCTTCGCCACCGGGCCAATATATTTTGAGCTTATAGAGATCGGTATGCTTTAACCGATCGGCTGGAAGTTCGATTTCCCACACCCCATTTTCATCACCATAATGTAGAGCAAAAGAGTCTTGTTGTTCCCAGTTACTAAAATCGCCAACCAGAAAAATAGCGGTGGCATTGGGGGCCCATTCTCGGAAGATCCATTTTCCTTCGCGGAAGTGTAATCCGTAGTATTCGTGTGCATTAGCAAATTTATCGAGGGTTATATTCCCCCCGGTTAGATGATGCTCTAGATATTGAATATGATCCGTGCGTTGTTGAAGTTGATCCCGAAATGGCTCTAGCCATGGATCATCAGAAAGTTTTGCAAGATGGGGGCTTCTCATAGATTTTCTCGTTTTACTTTTCAAAAACCTCGTCAACCAATGGGCGGTTGAGCATTTGTTGGTAGATATTGATATATTCTTGTGCCGTTACAGAATGACTAAAGCGTTCTTTGCTCTCCTGCATAATCCGCTCCACTTGCGTGCGACGCGTTTGGGAATCGAGACGATAAAAATCCATCGCCTGATCCATGGCCCAGCTAAGGCCTCCTGAGTCGTAACTCTCGAAGAGAAATCCGTTGCCGGTATTATTCTGGAGGTCTAAATGACTGACCGAGTCGTGCAAGCCACCGGTGTCGCGGGCAATCGGAAGTGAACCATAGATCGCACTGGTCATTTGTGGAAGACCACAGGGTTCAAATCGTGAAGGGATCAGCATGAAGTCGGAGGCGGCGAATCCAATGTGAGAAAGCGCCTCATCAAAGTTACAGACAGCAATACGGCGGTAGAGGTCGTGCTGATAGGCGATGTCGTGGAAAACCTGCTGATAGGCTCCATTGGCCACAAAGACAACCTGTAGGTTGTCGTCCCAATATTTATGGATTTTTTCATAAAGGATTTCGGCGACGAGTTGACACCCTTTTTGTACTGGATCAAGGCGGGATGGCCAGAAGAACATGGGGGCGTCGGGGTTCACATCAAGGCCAAGGCGTTCTTGCAGTTGTACCTTGTTCTTGCGTTTTGCCTTATAGTGATTGGTGGCATTGTAACGTTCGAAGAGGTGTTCATCGGTTTCGGGGGCACAGGAGACATCGGGGGAATTGAGAATTCCAGAGGCACAACCGGCATGGTATTTACTGGCCACTTCGTTTTGAATATTACTCGGAACAAAGGTGTGTTGATTTTCAACAATCTCTTTCATGAAGGTTGGGCTAACGGTATTGATGAAGTGTGAACTAAAGATGCCGCTACAAAGAAGATCGACTGGGTTGGTGTCGCGAGCCTCTTCATAGTTATAGGGCGGCCAGCTGTAAAATAAGTTACTCCAAAATTCTGCCGCATCAATTCCTGCATCCTCGATTTGGGCAAGCGTTGCTTTGATGGTGTGAATATTATGGAAAGTAAAGAGACTCGGAATGCCAAGCATACGTGCTTCTCCGGGAATGAGACCCGTCATCCAATCGTTACAATGGATGAGGTCAGGCTTTACGGTCGGGATAATATTGTTGATAACCTCGCGCTGGAAGGCGAGGGCAATTTTTAAATCGGTCTGTTCGGAATTACTATAAACTCGATCCTGATAGTAAAAGATACGGTCCTCGGCTAGGTGAATGCGGTCGTCAGGAAGTTTGCTTTTATAGATCAATAATTCGTTGTTGATGAAGCCGCCGATATCGACATGAAACATTTTTCGATAATGAGGCAACGCCACGTGCACATCTGCACCAAGCTCGTAGAGTGCAGAAACCAGTGAGGCCGAAACATCTGCCAACCCTCCAGCCTTCGCTGAAAGTTTATTGGTCATATTTCCCATACCATCTGGAAGATAGGTGATTTCAGGTGTGACAATGAGAATGCGCGGTTTTTTTTGTTTCGTTTTGCTCATA
>JAOZSZ010000222.1 GCA_029939385.1 Pontiella sp.
GGTAGTGAAAAGCCCAAAGAGTTGGAAGGTTGGAGTATTAAAAATCAATACTCCCAATAAGATGATCTTCTACATGAGAGCAATAAAATTAAGACCGATTAGCAGTTGGCCATATCAGCTAACGTCAGCCCCTTAAGAGTACGGATGATTGCCCCATTGATCTTTTGCCAACTTGGACGGGCGATGCAATTACGCTTGCACCCTTCAATCCCTGAACAATCCGTAATAGCAACAGGGCCCTCAATCGCTTCAATGACATCAGCTACCGTGATATCGCGTGCTGCCCGAGCCAGAGAATATCCCCCTTTACTTCCCTGCTGGGACTGAAGAATTCCACCTTGTGTTAAAATCTTGAGGACTTTGCTTACCGTCGGAAGCGGAATCTCTATGATGGCAGAAAGATCTTTTGCATTATGTAAAATCTCTTGATTCTGACGAGCCATATGAGTCAACAGAATGAATCCGTAATCCGTAATCTTGGTAATCCTTAACATTCATTTTCCTCAAAACTAGACTCATTCAGTCCTACTTATTTATCACCGTATCAAAAGGATCTTTACACACAACTCTTTTTATCGACTTTAGTACTATATCAGACAAGGCATGCAAAAACTCAGTAGCCTAAATATCAATTATCCCCATTTCAACCTTCGGCCTGTTTGGCCTCTTCCCAAAAAACATCTAATTCTTCGAGCGTAAATTCCGAAAAATCTTTTCCGGTTTCATGAGCACTTTTCTCTACGGACTGAAATCGACGAACAAACTTTTTAATATTGTGATTTAGCAACTCCTCAGGATTATGACCTAGGTAGCGGCTAACATTAACCGCCGAGAAAAGAAGATCACCAAGCTCATCGCGAATATCCTCTTCATGATTGCGACTAATCGCCTCTTTAACCTCTTCGATCTCCTCGTGGAGTTTATCGAACACATCGTCGATATGCTCCCAATCGAACCCCGCACGGGCGGCGCGCTTTTGAATCTGATGTGCCTTTTGCAGGGCAGGTAAATGCTTTGGAATACCTGAAACAATCGAGCCTGGTATGCCATCTTTTCCCATTTTTTCACTTTTCTTAATGGCATCCCAATTTTTTAATACTTCGCTGGTGCCAGAAACTTTCTTTTCACCAAATACATGCGGATGACGACGTATTAACTTATCAGAAATGCCATTGACCACATCAGGGAACTCGAAATGGCCCTCTTCTTTGCCTAACTGTGAATGAAAAATTACTTGAAGCAATAGGTCGCCCAATTCCTCTTTCAATTCTGAACGGTCTCCACTCTCGATCGCATCAATCACCTCATACGCCTCTTCGATCAGTCCTGACTTGAGCGACTCGTGGGTTTGCTCCTGATCCCACGGACATCCATCCGGACCGCGTAGTTTTTGCATCACGCCCAACAACCGGTCAATAGCATCTCCAGATTTTGACATCATTTTCTCCTATTACAAAAAAGGCGTCCCGCAGGACGCCTTAAAAACGAACGTTAAAGATTACATTCGCAGGGTAAGATCAAGAATATCCTTAGGTTTGGCATCGCTAAGCGATGCAAGAATCATCTTCGCCCCACTAAAATCTTGGAAATCTGTATATTCGTCAGGTATAGCGATGCAGGCCGCGCCAGCAGTCAGCCCACCTTTGCAGGCGGTTTGAGAAGTAACAATGGCAACAAGTGTTGCATCTTCCTTATCGCATTTTTTGAGCATTTTTAACCAACTATCAGCGCGCGGAAAAGAATCTTTCACTTCATCAGGAATAACAAGCTCCACGCCAGCATCCGTTAAGCCAAGTTGATCCATTAGATTTTTGGAATTTTTTTCTGAGAGCGCTGTAAAGGCAATAACGGGAATCCCTTTTTCCTGTGTTACCTTAATGAGTTTCTCTAGCCCTTTATCAAGTTCTGCTCCATTTTCACAGAAAGCAGCAACCTCTTTTTCAACGGCGGATACCGCCTTTTCAATGGCATCGGTCTTCTTCCCTGCTTGCTTCAATACAGCCGTAACGGCCGCACGAGAAAGGGGTGACATCCCCGAACGAGAAAATAATACGGAGGATAGTTCAACCCCTTTAGTAGCAACAGCACTTTTGATGGCTTTAAATTCCAACTGCCGTTTTTTTGCAGCCACATACTCTAGTTCGAAAATCAAGGCATGCGTTGCGCGTGCCGGGGTTTTGTCCGTTTTCACATCCGTGCTCATAAATCGAATACTCCTTGTTTCCAGCTTCTATTTGAAAAAATGAGGGCGTAGTGTATGAGGCTTAGTCCATTAGGTCAAGTACTGGATTTGGAGGGAAGGAATTAGAGTTGCTTCATCTAAGAAACAATTCCTCAACTTAAAGGGTTGCAAGGCAGGAGTGGGATATAGATGATAGGCGGAATTTTGGAAAAACTATCCCTCTTAATAGTTTTATTTTACGGGAAATATGATGAAAAAAGCGATTATTGCACTAGAAGACGGCACCTGTTTCGATGGGCGAGCATTTGCAGGGTCAGGAGAATTCTACGGTGAGTTGGTTTTCAACACCTCAATGACCGGTTATCAAGAAATTCTTACCGACCCCTCTTATCATGGACAGATTATAACCATGACCTATCCCCTTATTGGAAACTATGGCATTAACGATGAAGATGTTGAATCGCGCGGGATTTTTGCGCAGGGCCTGATTGTTAGTGAATGTTCGCGTATTTATAGTAATTGGCGCGCCACCAAATCGCTCCCCGAATATCTTGAAGAAAACGGAAAGATCGGCATCGACGATGTCGACACCCGAGCCATCACCCTGCACATCCGAGACAAAGGAGCCATGAAATGCGTCGTCTCCACCGAGGATCTAGACAAGGCCAGCCTCGTTGCTAAAGCAAAAGCCTCCTCAGGACTGATTGGCCGA
>JAOZSZ010000036.1 GCA_029939385.1 Pontiella sp.
CGAGCAGGTTAATCTTTTCGACCGTGTATTGCGCCACGTTGCCGGAGCCCGACACCGTGCAGATCTTCCCCTTGAAGGCTTCGTTGCGGGTCTTCAGCATTTCCTCGGCGAAGTATACGGCACCGTAGCCCGTTGCTTCGGGGCGAATCAAGGAGCCGCCCCAAGCCAGGCCTTTGCCGGTCAATACGCCGGTGAATTCATTGCGGATGCGTTTGTATTGTCCGAACATATAGCCGAGTTCGCGTCCGCCCACGCCGATATCGCCTGCCGGCACGTCGGTATGATGGCCAATATGACGTTGGAGCTCGGTCATGAACGATTGGCAGAAGCGCATGACTTCGTTGTCGGATTTTCCTTTTGGGTCGAAATCTGAACCGCCCTTGCCGCCGCCCATCATGAGCGTGGTCAGGGAGTTTTTGAAGACCTGTTCAAACCCAAGGAATTTCAGGATACTCTGGGTTACGCTTGGATGAAAACGGAGGCCGCCCTTATATGGGCCGAGTGCGCTGTTAAATTCAAAACGGAACCCTCGGTTAACCTGCACCTTGCCCTGGTCATCCGTCCACGGCACGCGGAACATGATCTGGCGTTCTGGTTCCACGATGCGTTCGAGAATGCCTGCCGCTTCGTATTGCGGATTCTTTTCCATGACCGGTTCGAGGGAATCAAGCACCTCGCGAACCGCCTGCAAAAATTCGACTTCCCCAGCGTTACGCTGTGAAACGGTTTCCCATACTCTTTCAATGTAGCTCATTATATTTCCTTGTTATTTTTGTCCCATGATCTGCAACTCATTGCCGTAACTGGAGAAGCTCTCTTATGGAGATTGCGAAAAAAGGTTGGCCCTTCTCCAGAGCTTGGGCGGGGTTAGATCCTGCCCATTTCTTTGAGCGTCGCGACCCGTTCATGGATGGTTTTATGGTCGAGTTGCTTGAGCCGTTCGAGACTGAATTCTTCGACCCCGAACGATGCCATGACGCTCCCTTGGAGCATGGCTTGGCGAATCGATTCTTTGTCTGTTTTTCCGGAAGCGGCAAGTGCCCCCATCAATCCGCCCGCAAAGGTGTCGCCCGCGCCGGTGGGGTCTTTAAAATGATCAAGCGGATAGGCGTGAAGCAGGAAGATGTCGTCTTGGGTAAAAAGCATCGAGCCGTTGCCTCCCTTTTTAATAAGCACGTATTCGGGGCCCAGTTTAAGGAGTTGTTGGGCGGCCTTATTGAGCGTGAGCTCGCCGGTGAAAAGTTGCGCTTCGGATTCGTTGAGCGTGAGCATATGGCATTTACCGATGACTTTGATGAGGTTTTCTTTATCGATGTTGATCCATAGATCCATGGTATCGATAAGAATAAATTTTGGATCTCGAATCTGTTCGAGAACGTGTAGCTGAAGGGCAGGATGAATGTTACCAAGAAATAGATAGGGGGCATCGCGGTAGACCTCTGGAAGCTCGGGCGAGAAGGTTTCAAAAACATTGAGGTCGGTGGAGAGCGTGCGGCGGTTATCCATGTTGTCTTCATAGACCCCCGACCAGCGGAATGTTTTTCCTTCGATGACTTGGAGGCCTTTAAGATCGATGGACATATCTTCCCAAGTTTGTCGGAAGGCGACAGGGAAGTCGGTTCCAACCACCCCCACCATGCCGGTATGGGTGAAGAACGAGGCGGCGGCGCAGGCATAGCTGGCAGAGCCGCCGAGAATCTCTTCTTGTTTTTCGGTCGGGGTTTCAATGGTGTCGATCCCGATGGATCCGACAATCGTTAAGTCAACTGATGATTTAGGCATGGGGTCTCTCCGTAGATTAGATGGCAAAAAGAAGGGTGATAACTCCTAGCATGGCGATGAGATAGGTGTGCCAGTCCTTGGCGGCAAAGGCGAGCGGATCATCATGCATTTGGCCTCGCCAAGCGAGCATCCAGATGCGGGTGATCCAGTAGAGTAATAGGGGGCAGAAAACCCAGAGCCATTCGGGATGGGAGTAGAGTGTTTTAACCGTATCGCTGTCGAGATACATGGTGAATACGAAGACAGAAATATAGCCGCTTGCCGTGCCGAAGGCCATGAGCAGCGGAAGATCGCCAATCTGATAGTCGCGTTCGCGGTGGGCATTATCGGCGGCGGAGTTGTCCTTCATTTCAATCAACTCGGAAAGACGTTTCACCAAAGCCAGACTCAGAAAGAGGAAGATGGCAAAAATGATGAACCACGAGGAGGCCGCGGTGGCGGTGGCCATTGAACCCGCCACAATGCGTAGAGAGTAGAGAATGGCCAGGGTGAGGACATCAACAATGGCGAGCTGCTTAAGTTTCCAGGAATAGAGCGTAGTTATGGCGTAGTAGATGAGCAGTGTTATAAGGAATGCCGTGGGGAGTAGCATTCCGAGAATGATGCTAAGGATGGCGAGGAGGGGAATGAGCAAAGCGCCCACGGCGATAGAAAGGTCGCCGGAGGCAAAGGGCCGGCGGCATTTTCTGGGGTGGTGCTGATCGGCGCTGAGATCGAAGAGGTCGTTAAGAACATAAATTGAAGATGCGGCAAAACTGAAGGCAAAGAAGGCGATTGCCGCCTGCAACAGAGTTCCGGTATCTATAAATTTGTGGGCTAAAAACATGGGGGCAAAAATAAGCAGGTTTTTTAGCCATTGCTGACAGCGCATAGCCTTGAGTAGCATTTTTGGGACGGGCCGCCGTTCGATGAAAATATGATCCGCTTTGGCGGCATATTTTTTTTGGGCGGGAGCGGTGGGGTTAACCAAGATGACTTCTTCGGCGTGGTCCCAGAGGGGGAAGTCAGCCATATCATTCCCCGCATAACCAAATCGGGGAAAGCGTTCTTGGATGGTTTCGAGTTTTTGGGCGTGCCGCATATTGGTATCGACGTTGCTTGAAATAATGTCCGAAAAGAGGCCGATGTGGTCGGCAACCGCATGGGCCGTGCGGTAGTTCGAGGCGGTAGCCAATATGAGCGTTCGTCCGCTTTGGTGCTGTTGGCGCAGATAGTTGAGAAATTCTTGATGATAGGGCAAAGCGGTGGCATCGAGCGTAATCCGTTGCATCACTTGATCTTTCAGATAGGCTTTTCCTTTTGCGATCCAGCCTGGGATTTGGAATACACTCATCGGGCTACGGCGTAGCAAGAGGAAGAGGGCTTGGTGGAGGGTGTCTAGTTTGACGAGGGTTCCGTCAAGATCCACGCACAGGGGGATGGATGTGCTGTCGTTCATTGTAGGTCGATCCAATTATTGAAAGTCGTGCGGGTTACGGTAGTTTACCTGCACATAGCCGTTGCGTATTTTCCTTTCGATGATCGTCTTAAGGAGAAGGCGAATTTTCTCTCGTATAAAAGGGATGAGCAGTAAAAAACCGATCGCATCCGTAATTAATCCTGGGGTGATCAGTGTTGCGCCCGCCAGCAAGATCATGACTCCGTCCATCATTTGAGGAGCGGGTATATTGCCGATGGCCATCTCTTTTTGAATGGTCATGAGGATAGAGAGGCCTTGGCGCCGCACCAATGTTGCGCCCATAATGCCCGTAATAAAAACCAAAAGAACCGTGGGCATGAACCCCACGGCACTGTGTAATTCGAAGAGCAACGCAAGCTCTATGATCGGGAGTCCGATGAACAGCACTATGAGATAGTACAGAGGCATGGCGTTTTCCAGAGGTTACGATTCGTCGGCATCTGCGCGGATCAAAAGATCCTCGAAGTTAGCTTCTTCAAACAAGGCATCGCGCCAGAGGGTTACGAGGTGTATTGCTTTTTCGTTTTGGATATTATTTAAAAGTTCATCGCGCATCGAGGGGAGAAGAGTTACTTCATCGCTCAATGTTTTTTCAGACACATAGGCCACAATATATTCATCCGAAGTGGAGATTAAATCCGTTAGATTCCCTTGGTCGCAAAAAAGAGCGGCTCCTTTTATTTGCTGGCCAAATTCATCTTCAAGATTGGCGGAGAGGTCGAACGATTCGGTCTTATTGAGCTCAAGTTTATAGGTTGAGATCGCGTCAGCAAAGGTTGCTCCACCCTTGAGTGCCTGCTTAATTTCGTTACGAATCTGATCTGATTTTTGAGTGTAAGCGGATTGGGCGGCCAGGGTCTTCGCCGATTCCATCGCCTCTTCCTTGACGAGATCAAAGGCCGGAGGAAAGGCGTTAAGCTTTTTAACTAATGCGATAACATAGACGAAATCACGACCAACAACGGGGTCACTATAGTAGTGGGTTTCATCCTTTTCTAAGGCGAAAGCCGCGTGCTGGAAGGGGGCGGTTGGGTCTATGTTTTTGACCGAATCGGTGAGCGCAAAGGCGGGCGTATTCTCGACTATAGTCAGCCCCGCTTCTTCGGTTGCCTTTTTAAAGGTCATCGTTTCATCGGCCAAGCTAGAGACGAGTTCGTCGGCTTGGTCGGCGGCGATTTTCCGAGCAAGTGCCATTTGAATTTGTTGAGAGACCTCGGCTTGAACCTCTTCTAGAGGATAGAATTCGGGGGGCGTCGCTTCGGTAGCATCGGCTTCGGGTTTCTTAAGGAAGCGTTGCTTATTATTTTCATAAAAGCCGGAGATCATTTCGTCCGTCACTTCAACGCGATCAAGGACATCGGCAACGGCAAATTGGACATAGTGAACAATGGCCTTGGCGGGGAAGATGAATTGCTCCCCATTTTGATTAAAGTAAGCTTTAGCATCCTCTTCAGTGACCTCGGGTGTATCGGCAAGGGTTCGGGGGATGGACGTATATTCCACGATCCGCTTGTCGGTATAGAGATGGAAGGCCTTTTTAATTTCTTGGTCGGTAACGAGTACGTTCTGAATGGGGATACGGGTGAGTTTTTCAATGATCACCTGCTCTGCATAATAGGCTTCTATATTTTTGGCCGTCATCCCCGTTAAGGATTTAAGCTGTTGAAGCGCAGCATTGTAAATGGCGGGATCGAACTGCCCCGTTTGTTGGTTATAGAACATGGGCTGATGTTGGATGATAGAAATGGTTTGTTCTGGAGAACTCTTTATTTCAAGTTGCTCCGCCTTTTTAAGCATAACGATGCGATGCCATGCTGATTGGCTGATTTGCTTATGGATTTGGTCATCAATACGGACGGGACCATATTGCAGAATATAGTTTAGGCGCGTGTTTTGATAGGCCTGTGCAAATTCGCGGCGAGACACATTTTCGCCAAATAGACGACCGGCCAACTGCGCGGCCTTTTGTTCGCGTTTGGCGGTGCTTCGGCCTTTGGATCCGGGAATGGATACGCCCACAAATGCCACACTAATTAAGACTGCAAAACAGCCCCACACAATCTTGGATTGAATAATCTTATGAAACTTTGAAATCATCATTGCCATGGTATCACCTTTTTTTCTTCTAAATTGTATCTATAAACAACCCGCAGACAGTACCGATTGCCATTAAATGGGTCAATCGGGAAGTGGTGATTTTCAAGGATCCTAGCGGGGGATGCGTGATCCCGGAATTAAGACCGATTATAAGATTTTTAGTTTAGGCATATCCTGAATGTCGACGGCGCCAATGACGCGGTTTTTTTCGTCGACCACAATGAGGTCATCAATGTTGTGCTTCTCATAGATATTGAGAATTTCAATCGCGAGCATATCCACTGAAAGAGTGACGGGATCGGCGGTCATGATTGATTCAACCGGTTGCTCAACAAGGTTGGGGGTTTCGATGAGGTGTCGGCGCAGGTCGCCATCGGTTATAATACCTGCAAGGGAGTTGTCTTCTTTAACAACGGCCACGCACCCCGATTTGGCGCCGGTCATGGCGAGGAGTGCTTCGCGTACGGGTTGGCCCGAGCGGACGGTGGCGCACCGCTTTCCGGTGCGCATAACATCTTCCACTCGTAAGAGCAGGGTCCGGCCGATCGCGCCGCCGGGGTGAAGTTTGGCATAGTCCTCGAGTTTAAAGCCGCGTGTTTCAAGCAACACCATGGCCATGGCATCGCCGAGGGCGAGGGTGGCCGTCGTGCTGGTGGTGGGTGCCATATTAAAGGGACAGGCTTCTTGATCCACCTTTACCGAAATAACCAGATCGGCGTGTTGCGCGAGAGGACTATCCATTTCGCCGGTCATGGCAATAATTTTCAAGCCTTTACGCTTAATGGGTTGAAGCAGAGAAATGAGTTCGTCGGATGCTCCAGAATAACTCATGGCCAAGAGAATGTCGTGATCGCCCACAATACCAAAATCACCGTGCATCGCTTCAATGGGGTGTAGGGCTACCGCTGGGGTTCCGGTGCTGGTGAAGGTGGCCGCCATCTTATTACCGATATGCCAATTCTTGCCCACTCCGGCCACCACGAGCTTCCCTCCATTTTTGATGGTCAGCAAAATCGCGTCAATCGCTTGTGAAAAGTGGTCATTAATTTCGTTTTTCACCTTTTCAATTCCAGAAATCTCGATATCCAAAACTTCCTTCGCACGTTTAATATAGTTCAAAGTGGTCTCCTTGGTTTTCAATGCAAAAAGCAACCTAGCTGATTTTTTCCAACCATTGGAATTTATTTATTCAAATAAAGCCAACGAACCTTTAGGGTATTTGAATATTTAAAAAGGGTGGAAAGTTTCTATGGCAAACAAAGAGTCGAAGGTCGGTTTATGGGTAGCGCTTGGCATTATAGCTTTTCTGCTTTTTGGTAGTTTTTTGACGAATATAGGGCTGATGGCCGTATTTGTTGCTGGGTCGGCCTCCTCCGGAAGCGATTATCCAGTGGATGAAGAGCCGGTGTATAAAGAGGTCTGGTCATACGGTTATGGAGAAACCAAAGTCGTACACATAAATTTGTCAGGGATTATCATGCGCGGGGGTCGAGAGCGGCTCTTTGGCTATGAACCCGATATGGTGGAGACTCTCTTGGGCCAGATTCGTGCCGCGACCATTGATTCTGATGTGAAGGCAATCTTGTTGGAAGTCGATTCGCCGGGAGGTGCGGTGACGCCTAGTGATGAAATCTATGCCGCCCTTGAACGCTTTAAATCCGGTGATGACGAGCGAATGGTGCTGGTATTTATCCGCGATCTTGGGGCCTCCGGCGCTTATTATGCGGCCATGGCAGGCGACTATATTATGGCGGAGCCCACCGCGATTATAGGGTCCGTTGGTGTAATTATGCAGACCCTCAACTGGAAGGGGCTGGGCGATAAAATTGGACTTCACTCCGTCACGATCGCCTCCGGTAAAAATAAAGATATGCTGAATCCCTTTAAAGAGGTGAACCCCCAGCATGTAGAAATGTTGCAAGAACTGGTGGATGGCATGCAGGATCGTTTTGCTTCCATTGTTGAGGACTCCCGTGGATTTGAAAATCGAGATCTGCTCGACGGGCGGGTTTTTAGTGCTCCCCAAGCCCTTGAACACAACTTTATCGATGGTATTGGTTATTGGCAGGATGCCCTCGAAAAAATGAAATACTTGCTCGATGTTGAAGAGCTATATTTGGTTCGCTACTCTCAGAAACATAATTTTTTCGATGCGTTGATGAGTTCAAAATTGCCCGCCGTCCCTAATCTTAATGCCATTCAATCCCCGCATTTCATGTATCTTTGGAAACCCTAATCTTGGAGCTCACGATGACCGCTAAATCCTTCCTCATTCTTCCCGCCCTTTTAATTCTGTCGGGCTGCGAAACCCTGCAAACCCCTCAGCAACGTCAACAGACCCAAGCCCGACAACAAGCCGCCACGCGTATGGCCGACGAACAATTACATCGCCTTAAAGGGCAGGTTGAATCGATCGAAATGGAAAACGCGCGCCTTGCTCAAGAGCTTCAACAATTGCGTAGCGACGTCCGTGCATTAAATCAGCAATACGGACAAGTAAACTCTTCCATGCGCTCGCTCGAAGCACAACGCTCGCGCGATAAACAAGATGTGGTTGATCAAGTATCGAAACGGGTGGGATCTTTAATTAAAAAACAGACGGCTACCGCACCCCGTCGCTCATCCGGCCGCGAGCATATTGTTGAATCGGGGCACACCCTTTCTGCCATCGCCTCCGCATATGGCACCACGGTAAAAGCCATCAAACAAGCCAACAAGCTTAAGTCCGATCAGATCTATGTGGGTCAAAAACTCTTTATTCCAGAATAGATCTCTTTGCTTAAAGCGCCCAAGCGAGAAGCAAGGGAATGGTCACAATCGCCGCAACGTGAGTCACCAGCAACGTGGTGGCGATAAAGTCTGAGTCGCCGCCGAATCGTTCGCTAAAGATCAGACTCGTCACCGCGGCAGGCATCACCACCATCACGGTCAAAATGCCGTAAGCCATTTCGCCCATCGGAATAAGCCTCAAGAGTAGAATAAAAAGCACCGGTGTAATCACCAGCCGAAGAGCCGAGACCAGCCACACCTGTTTATCAAAAGGCATTCGCACATTCAGGGCCGCAATTCGGCTTCCCGCCGCAATCATTGAAACGGCGATGGTTGCCTTGCCAATCGTCTCGGTCCCCAAATAGAGCAAATCCAATAGACGATGCATCACGTTAACCACGATCCCCGCCGCTGGAAGTTCTAGATTAAAGAGATCGCGGACACATACCCATCCGATCGAAAAGAGCAGCGTCAGTAGCGGCGGGCCAAACATCATTCGAATACCCTCCGAAAACGTATTGGTTCGGTTAAACAGAAAAACGCCCACCGTCCACACCATGAGTTCAAAACCCATCGAAGCAAACACCAGCAGAGCCACGCCCTCCTCACCCCAAAGCAACATCACCAGCGGAAGCGGAAGAAAGAGATAATTGCTAATTGTACTCTGAAAAAGGAACGCATTGGCTCGTTGCTGATGAAGTCCCTTCATACAGCGCAAAGCAATTGAGCCCAGCAGTAACCCCGTTCCTGCAATCGTCAGCGCCATCACCGGCATAATCCAGTTTTCCGCGAGTTTATTGATCTCCAATTGTGTAACCGACGAAAAAATCAAACACGGATAGATGATTCCAATCAGAATGCGCACCATCTCGCCCGTGCCTATCGCACTCATCATTCCACGTTTTCGAGCAACGAAACCGATAGCCATCAGGATTAAAATAAATAAAATCTGCAAAACGTAATTCATTATTTCCTTATTCTGTATAGAGAGAAATAATGAAATAGCGGATACACAAAAATATGAAAGTTCCATCTTTAGAATTTAGAAAGAATTCAAGAGAGGAACTTTTTTCATTTACCACTTGCGCCGCCAATCCGGTGTGGGTATCTTCCGAATCCTCTTTTTATTCCCCCTGCTCGGGTGGTGAAATTGGTAGACACGCAAGGTTGAGGGCCTTGTGGGCGTTTTAGCCCGTGTGGGTTCGACTCCCACCTCGAGCACCATTCTCTTCTGGGGACACCGCTGGACTCAGCACCGCCAAACTCGAACCCATCATCAACCTCGCCGAAACCCACGAAGAAATCGTCGCGGCTGACAAAGATGTTCGAAAGATGACCGCGAAGCACAATAATTTTCTGAACCAGTTAGGCTTGCCTCTACTTCCATGAGATTGATTCGTTAGGGAAAAGGTAAAAGAATTGGAGTGCCAGAGTCATCGCACTGGTCAGGCTGGAAATGCTGAATTCCAAGTTCTCGAAACACTCCGGTTTTAATTCTGCCATTCGATCGAAATATTCTTCGGTTCAGCTAACAAGTGTACTAATAGCATTCCTTCCTCCCGTATTATTTCTCTTTAAATCCATTATTTTAACTAACTGTCATTATTTAAAATAACGAATCCCCTTATTTCAAAAATTGAAATAATGCAATTTGGA
>JAOZSZ010000223.1 GCA_029939385.1 Pontiella sp.
TCGCCAACGCTTATTTCAAAATGGGCAATCTCCCCGAAGCCGTTCTTCATTACCGTACCGCATGGTATTCCACGCCGCGCGATCCCGACATTCGGGCTAACCTGCATTTTGCCCTCCATGCCGCCGGAGCCATCGCTCCCTCATCTTCCTTAATCGAAAAAACACTCTCAACCCTATCCCATAACGAATGGATTCAAGTGGCGATTGGAGCGTATGTGATCTTCACGCTCTTGCTAATTTTGGGAATGCTAATCCGCCCGGCTAAACGAATTTTAATTAAAATAAGTCTACTTCCTGCGCTATTCATTCTTCTATCGGTGGGGGGCTGGTGGTACTGGCAACAATTCAAAAATACCCCCGAAGCCGTCGTCATAAAATCGGATACCATCGCTTTGTTCGGTCCGATCGAGGGAAGCACCGCTCACTATAAAATTCCGCTCGCCGCATTAATTCGCCAGCGGAGCGCAGACTCCAACGGCTGGATTGAGGTTGAATATGACGGCAAAAATGGGTGGGTGAAAGCCGCATACATTCACCGTGTTTCTCCTTGATAAAGAGGCCTTATTCATCCTTAATCCTCCCCTTCTTATGAATAGTAAAAATAATCCATTCCGTCCAAAAGTGCTTCTCTGGTGGGTCGCCATTATTTCACTATCCATTTCAGCTGCAATCTTCTTTTTTCTTAAGGATCAAGCTCAAATTGATGTGGCACTCAACCAACGCCGCATGTTGTTCCCCCTCATTGGGGTCATCATTGCTGGGGTCTGCATTATCGCGGGCACAGCAGGTCGCTGGTTCTATCCTAAATAACCCCCTCGCTTCGGAGTCTCCGCGTGAAAGCAGATATTGAATGGATCGAACGACTGGACGATGGGGTTAAACGAAAAGTCCGCATTACGTTTCTCGGTAAGGGAAAAATGAAGTGGCAGACCAAGCGCTCCGATGAAGAAATGTGGGACTACAATACGCCCCCCTCCTCCGAAGACTGGGATCACCTCGAAGCAAAAATGGCCTCGCTTTATAACCGCCGCCGCGAATCCTTTAAAAATGTGGAGCTGGTTCGGAAACTAAGAAAAGAAGCCGGCCAATGACCTTTCAGCTCAAAGACGAATATATTGAGCTCTGCAAATTACTCAAAGCCATGAATCTTGTAATGTCTGGAGGCGAGGGCAAAGAGGTCGTCGCGCAAGGACAGGTCCGCGTTGATGGCCAACTTGAAACCCGCAAACGCTGTAAGATTCGTCCCGGGCAAGTGGTTGAATTTGAAAGCAACCGAATTAAAGTTGAAGCCGCATCTCTCTAATCTTTCCGAATAACGGCGGCATAGGCCCCATCTGTCTCTGACTTTGGAGGAAATGCTTTCTTGGCTTTAGCTTTATTAAAGCCGGGATGCTCACGAACCCAGCGGGCCACAAGATCTTCATTTTCCTCCGCCTCAAGACTACAGGTGCTATAGACGATCCTTCCGTTTTCCTTCAACAATTCTGCGCAAGCAGAGAGTAAACTATACTGGATTTCGGTGATGGCTTTAAGGCGGTTAGAATTCATGCGCCAGCGAGCATCGATGCGACGACGAAGAACCCCCGTATTGAGGCAGGGCACATCGAGTAAAATGGCATCAAACTTCCGGTCCCCAAGTGTCTTTTTCGGATCCCGGGCATCGCCCTGAACAATCTCAACCCAATTGAGACTCAGGCGGTCCATATTTTCCTTGAGCACGGCAATGCGATCGTCGTGCAGATCCATCGCAACCAGCTCCCCCTCTCCTTTCATCCGAGAAGCAATCATCGCGGTCTTTCCCCCTGGGGCAGCACACGCATCGAGTACAGATTCGCCCGCAAACGGACGAAGCAAATCAACCGAAACAGACGTTGCGGGATCTTGGACGGTGAACCAGCCTTCGGCATAACCGGGGAGCTTACTCACCGAAAAACCGCGCGGAAGGATATAAAAGTTTTCTCGATCGCTAAATGGATGCAGGGTCAATTCAATCCCCGCGTCAGCCATCTTGGAAAGGAAATCGGCCGATGAGATAGTGCCTTGCTCCACCCGCAGAATGGTTTCTGGCGGATGATTATTCCATTCCGCTAATTTGCGTGTTTCAACTTCCCCATATTGACGACTCCAGCGCTGAAGCATAAAATCAGGATGCGACAGACGAATATCATCGGGCTGACGTTTAAGTTCCTCGAAAATCTGATCGGACTCCCGCTGGGCCCGGCGCAAGACGGCATTGATCATCTTCACATTACCGGGACCTCCGGGACGATTCTTGGCGGCTTCAACGGTTTCATTAATGGCCGCATATTCCTCCACATTATTCATGAAAAGCAACTGATAGAGCCCCACGTAAAGCACGGCCTTAAAGAAGGGTTCGGGCTCTTTCTGAATCATACCCCGCTCTAGCCACTCCAGAATATTCCGATTGCGCACGACTCCGTTAACGACCTCCATAATGAAAGCATTATCGTGTTCAACCTTGGCCAATTGCCGATCTGGAAAATATCGATCCACAAGCCATTGGTTAATAATCTCTGCTGCAACGAGGCGGCTATTTTTCTTTTCCATCAATCCCTACTCCATATTCACTTCATATTAAGTGGGCGTACTCTACCGATTTTCCACTATTTAGAAAGCAGAAGCTGAATCCATAAACCATCCCCTGCATTTTTGGGTTTTTTAAAATTTAATCTCTATTTTCCACAAACTAACTCTCCATCCAAGATATGGCATGCCAACTGCTTTACTCCTTATCACTTCAATCCAACTTAATAAGATAAAATACTTAATGTGATCCGAGAGATTCTTCTAATGAAAACAAAAATGAAACCAATTATATCCTGGAGCATATG
>JAOZSZ010000224.1 GCA_029939385.1 Pontiella sp.
AAAAGCGACTTTGCACCTTCCGGATTCCATCCGGTTTCGTTTGAAATCCCGTTGGCATTGGGCCCGCGCCACATATACCAGTCGTCACAATATCCATTGACCGCAACCGCAACCACCAACATGCACCATACTCGTTTACTCACAGCAACCTCCTAATTTGACCCGTATCTCTACACCAGAATCCCGGACATTGCAAAAAAGAACGATTCCCAAGGTCAAATCGACCTAAATCATTAGTGACTTTTTTCTATAAGGTGTAGTGAAGGCTTCTCTGCTTGCATAAAGCGCGTCGAACCTAATGTTCTCATCCAGCGAGGGCTGCATTTTGGAAAGATGGCGCCCTGAGCAGGATTCGAACCTGCGACCTACGGATTAGAAGTCCGTTGCTCTATCCAGCTGAGCTATCAGGGCTTTTGGAAAGGAGGCGGAATATATTCTAGACTATGGAAAAGAGGCAAGTTGTTTTGCGGACGATTAAGGATAATTATTAGAATACCGTGTGTAAGCGGTATCGAATGGCGGGAATTAAACTGGACCATAATCTTGTGGCGGGCTCTGCTTCCAGGAAAGGGGTCAGAGTACCAGAGTGAGCGCGGAAATGGCAAAGCGCATGACCCTTGGAGCTTAATGATTGGAGAGATTTAGATGGTAACGGGTATATTTTAATTCGCCGGTACGAAGAAGCGCATCCTTGGCCATTAGATCCTGCAGGTCACGGGTGGCGGTCGATGCAGAGGTCTTGGAAATACGGATATAGTTATCCGCGCTAAGCCCGCCCTCGAAGCCATCCAATCCTTCCGCGAACATACGCGAAAGCACCTTATGCTGCCGAGGGTTTAGCTCGTCACCCAGCCGATCATAGAAGCGGGCTTTTTCAATGAGGAATTCAACACATTTGATGGTGTAGATTTGGGCATCTAGGATTGTTTCCGCGAAATAGAGCAACCAGTCGGTGATTTCGAGCCCTCGATTTACCCGTTCAAGAGTAGCATAATATGCTTTTCTGTTAGCTTCGATGGTCCGGGCCAAAGTGATTAAGGTGGGTTGCCCCAAATTCTGTGACAATACCTTTTCGGAAACAGCTCGTCCAATACGACCATTACCATCCTCAAAAGGATGAATGCTTTCGAAATAGATATGGGAGATGCCGGCACGAAGCAAAGCCGAAAGCGGATGTTTACCTGCCGGCGAACTATTGTTGAACCAACTCATAAAACTATTCATTTCGTAGCCAACTCGATCCGATGGCGGGGCTTCGAAATGTATTTTTCTTTTACTTACAGGACCGGAAACCACCTGCATGGGATCAATTGAAGTCCGATAGCAACCAATATTGGCTAGATCGGTTCGTTCCATGGCCAGCATGGAGTGCCACTTAAAAAGCGTTTCGTTCGACAATGGTTCCGCCCAGGTTTCATAAACATGGACACTCATTTCTGCAATCCCCTGTTCGGCTGGAGGAATTCTGCCGGGATCGGCCTGCAAACCGAACTGTCGGCGGATGGATGACTGGAGGCTGTCGCGGTTAAGAAACTCGCCCTCGATCTCCGAAGTTTTTAAAGCCTCCTCGCTCATCAACTCAACCGTCAGTGCCTTTTTTTCACCTCCATCAAGATGCTTGTAGGCCCCGATCAAAATACCCGAAGAAGTAAGAAATTTAGACTCCATCGCCATCAAGAGCGTGGCGTCATATTCAAACTTTGGCCAATCAGACTGTTCCCAATTCCATTTCATGAGCTATACTCCTTACTTGTATAGCCCATAAATACTCCATATTATGGGCTATAGAAAGCGTATTTATAGCTCCATTCAGAAAACCATCCCTATGATATTTCCGATGAGAAGCAGGAATCGACTTTAAAGCTATTGCGGGCTGACTTGGTCATTTTATGTGGTTAACAGAAAGCGATATCAGGGCTTTTGAAAAGGAGGCGGAATATATTCTAGACCGTGAAAAAAGAGGCAAGTTGTTTTAACAGCGATTAAAGATGAGTTTTACAACACCGCTCCTCCAATGAGGGTCTTGTGGGTAATTATGAAAGATGCTCCCGTGCTTGTTTAAATGATTATTCCTCTTCTTTTAACTGAAGATGAAGCTCGGGTGGCCAGGGCGAATTATTGGAGCTAATCAAATATAATCCCTTTCCTTTTTTGCCCCAAAGCCCAAATGTTATGGTCTGCATTTTAGAATTGCGAATGTCTTCGAGTAATGTGGAATCGTTAATTGGAATGCTTATCCAACCCTTCTCTTGCCAATCCAATGGGTCTAATACGGCCACGGGCGATTTCCATAAATTGGAATCAGAAAGATGAGCCACGGGCTTTCCTTCTTCGGATTCCCATGGGATATCCCGAAAGGAACTATAGGTATAGCAGGCCTCTCCTAAGCGCGCGTTTTGTCCTTGCGCCCCCAACGCGCCGCCCCCTTCTCCCCATGCCACATTATGAGGGGTATTAACCATCGGAGCCACCTGCATACTGATTTTGTCTGGAAGGGTATTGTGTGAGCGGAACCGAAGTTCTGCATGCGTAATTTCTTTCGTTATTCCCGAGAGATCGAAGGCGATGAGGGTTCGTATATTGGGGGCGTTGGCAATCAGCAGATATTCATTCGCTCCACTGTTGTGATTTTGTTTATTGCTTCGCCCAAAGGTATCTTTCGATGCCTTGAGTATCTGCTCTTCTGCTCCCGTCATCCCCACAAGCATCGCGAGGATCAGCCCCGATAAAAATATCTTATTATTTGGGTTCATGTTGATCTCCTTTTTCTAGAAAAACTATACCCAGCTGCTCCATTTAAAACAAGTTATGAGCACGATTTGATCTGCCGTTGACTCAATAAGGC
>JAOZSZ010000225.1:0-1409 GCA_029939385.1 Pontiella sp.
ATAAGCGCGTAGAAAATCGGAATCGGTCACGGTTGTCGAGAAAAATTCAGAACATCTTGTACACTTCAAATCGAGATCGATCGAAAGCGTTCCGCGCACGATCAATTCATCTGAAACATGCTGGGCATGTAACTTGAACTGCACATCCCCTGCCACCTTAATAAAAGGTTCATTTTCTAAGCCTAAAATTGATCCGGGATCGGATCCTACAAATTGTGATCCTTCTTCTGGGATCCGTGCCACTAGGACTTCCATTTCACCTCTCCTTCCCGTCAATCATTACTTGTGTTTAGTGCTTCGGTTATGAAGCCTTTATAAAAACTATCAATGCGCTCGCTTGACAAGGGTCATGTAACCAAGAATTCCATTAGAAATTCCTCGAGCCACGGCCTCTCGATAACTGGGATCGATCATAAGAGCCTCTTCCTCTGGATTAGTCAAAAATCCACATTCAACCAAAGCCGCCGGACACGGCGTCTTCTTGAGAACTGAAAAACGGGCGCGACGAAGCCCTCGGTCAGATCGCTTGGAGGTTTTAATGAGATTACTCTGAATGGAAAATCCAAGCACAGCATTGGCCGCATCATGTATATTTCCTTTCCCTGCCGACTTATCCCCGCCCTGCCCGTAGTGATTACTGGAGTCGCATCCGGCGGCAGTCATAATAAAAGTTTCAACCCCATGGGCACTACGATCCGTCGCACCATCCGCATGAATACTAACGAAAATATCGGCTCCCGCCTTAATGGCCTGATCACTTCGTTGCTGTAAAGAGAGATAGGTATCGGAGGTGCGAGTCATCTTTACTTTAATTTTTTTGGCTTCAAGGTGGCTTTTCACCCGATTCGCAATAGAGAGGACCGCTTTCTTTTCATAGACTTTACGAGCACCAACGGCTCCAGAATCCTTCCCTCCATGACCAGGGTCGAGCATCACTAAGGAGGGCGACTTGGAGGGAACATAAGCATAGGATCGCATGATGGGATCAATGCCCGTTTTAAAGTCTACCTCGCGAATCGCCCAATTATTTCCGGATTTTCGGCAGGGATGTTGCAACCAAACCATCACACCATTAATCCACGCACGGCGGCTGTTGGTTTCGACCTCGATCGTATTCCACTTATTCTTCAGTATCACCTTCTTTCCCGAAGTCGTCGTTTTCATTGAATAGAGCCGTGCAATGTAGGCCAACGAAACGGGAGTCGCCACCGTCGACTTAGCGATCACAGATTGAGTGTGACAACTGGCGAGCAGAACGATTTGTGAAACAAATAGCTTTCTAGTCATTAAATGCATTTTAAACCTCAGCGACCAAAACTACTAAAAAGGAATAATGGTTGGAAAGATCCGAATGAATTGGTTTTAATTAGCGTCATGAAGTTCAAAGGAATTAACGAGCAACTTATATC
>JAOZSZ010000225.1:1509-2841 GCA_029939385.1 Pontiella sp.
GTTGAATTTCTATTCCAGCGCAGCCTAACCAATGTCTTAGGGAGAAGAACTATGATGAAAAAAATTGCCCATATTAAACAGCACACCATCATCTGTGGTTATGGTCGGACGGGGAGCCGCGTCGTTGCCGAATTGCAAGCTGCTAAAAAACTTTTTGTGGTTATTGAGGAAAATAAGGAGGTCATCAAGGATCTCGACACCCAAGGTATTCCATATATTATTGGTGATGCTACCGATGAAGATACCCTTGAAGCCGCCAATATTTGCAGAGCCGACTCTTTAGTGGCCGCACTCAATAGCGACCCAGAAAATCTATATCTCACCCTAACCGCCAATGGCATTTGTAACGATTTGCGTATTATTGTCCGCGTTCACGATCCCGACAGTGCCCGTAAATTCAAGAAAGCTGGAGCCACGCGCGTAATTTCTCCGATCTCCAGCGGTGCCAGCCAAATTGCCCAGCTTATTACCCGTCCTTCCGTCGTTGATTTGGTTGAACTCGTGACGGCCGATAAAAATATTGCGCTACAAGTTTTCGAACATCTAATTGAGAAGGATAGTGACCTCCTCAACAAAAGCCTAGCCGAGGCTCGGGTTCGCCAGATCCTTGGAGGAATGGTTATCGCTATAAAGCACCCGGATGGCCATACCACTTTTGACCCCGGCCCTGATACTCGCCTAAAACTTGACGACACACTCGTCGCCATTCGCCGGCCAGAAACAGAAGAATAGCCCGCCTCTTCCTAAAGAAAGATAAAGCCTATTATTTTTCGTTGAGAATGATGAACGTGGGCAGTCCCTGCACTCCGAAATATTCCATCACGGCTTTGGTATCTGGATCCACCGGATCTTCGGCAATATATTTAATGAAGGTATAATTCTTCATTCGCGCCTTTACCCCTTCCTCCTTAAAGGTTGTTTTATCCATTGCTTTACAATTTTTGCACCAACTAGCCCAAAAATCGATAAACACAGGATTTCCTATAGAGCGAGCTTTCGTAAGTGCAGCCGCTAATCCTTTGTTCGTTTCACCATCCACTATGATATGCCCTTCCACCGTGCCCTGTTCAGGAATATCGACGGGACGAAAGGCGCGATAGCTAAGATTTCCGTAATAGAAAGCAAAAAAGATAATCCCCACGCCAAACCCATATTTGACATATTCCATCCATTTTCCAGGCTTTGGAAGAAAAGAGAGCCCGGCCCCTGCAAACGGCCACGGCAAAGCCATACCAAAACCTAAAACAAAAGGAAGAGCCAGTCCCACCGACCCCATGCTGGTTGCCAGCAACAATACCGCAATCACAACCGGAGCAACACACGCACCCGCCT
>JAOZSZ010000226.1 GCA_029939385.1 Pontiella sp.
GAATCCTATAAGGAGATTCGGGCTCAAGTGACGGGTTCAATTAATCCAAATATTTATATGGATCGCGATAAGCTGGTGGTTGAAATCGCGGGGGTCTCTCATAAAATCCCTTCCTACATGCGGAATGAACTCAGGCTGAAGTCGTTCTATTCCAAGGGGGAGGTCATTTGTAGTGCCAAGGTGATTACGGGAGATCACATTCTGGTCAACAAGATGAAATATAATTTTATGTATCCAGAACGCGGTGATATTTCCGTATTTGATACGAAGAATATCAAGCATGAGCAAGTGCGCGCCGACACGTTTTATATTAAGCGCATGGTGGGGCTGTCCGGTGAAAAGATTCAAATCCAGAATGGTCGCATCGTGGCCGATGGTAAAATTGTCTCTGACCCGCCCATGTTTGAAAAAATCGCTACGGATCCTGCGTATCATGGAGGGCATGGAAATGCGGGGCGGTTGCTTGATCCAGAGGCTTCGATTCAACTTGCAGAGAATGAATATTTAATGATGGGCGACAATACTGCATCGGGGATGAGCTTGGACGGTCGGTTTTTTGGAGGCGTGTTGCGGGATGATTTTCAAGGCCCCGCTTTCTTTGTCTATTGGCCCTTTCGAGCGCATTGGGGAATTATTCGATAGGGGGGTATATTTCCAAGATTTGTAGGTTGACTTCAAGTTCTTCACCGCTATTATCCAACCCTTCTTTTCCAGAGAGAAAAAACTAATTTGATTAAACGGAGTGATTTGTTATGCCGAATCTAAAAAGCGCCAAGAAGAGAATGCGCCAGAATATAGTGCGCCACGACCGCAACATACAGGTACGTACCCGTATCAAGAATGCGCGGCTTAAAATGATAGAAGGATTAGAAGCTAAAGATGCCACAGCAGGTGACATTGCTTTTCGTGCTTATTGTTCCATTCTTGATAAAGCCGCGAAGAGCGGAATTATTAAAAAGAATACGGCCGTTCGCCGCAAAACCAAAGCTGCGAACCATCTCCGTAAAATTGCTTCCTAGGCATTTTCGCCTACGAAACAGAAAAACCCGCTTATCAGCGGGTTTTTTTTGTGCCTAAAATGAACGACGGGCGATCCGCTTGGCAGCGAGGGAGCATTGTGCTTTGGCAACGATGCGGCGCGATTACCAGCGCTCGATGAGATCATCGAGAATGAACTTAGCCAGTTCTTGGGTTGCACGGGGCAGGGCATCGCGCTTGGAGGTGGTGAGATCCGATTTGAAGAGGAAGGTGGTTTCTCCATAGGTCTTGGATTCTGAAAGCACTTCTCCGGTCTGGCTATCTTTCAATGTGGAGATGGCCGTAATCCGGAGTCGGTATTGTGACGCTGTAGTTTTTTGATCCTCACGGAAAGCAACCGCCTTTAGCGTGTAATCGGTAAGCGTGACTTCAATGACCGCATGTGCCGCTTTTTCCGTATTGCTCAGCTTGACTCGTCCGTCGAACTGGATGCGGCTACGGAGTTTGTGGGTAAGCTGCAACTCAATCGCCGGTTCTGTGGTCTTATTGATGATCGGGGCCATGTAGACGGTTTCGATACCCGCAGGATGGGTGCCGCCGAGCTGATAGCCTATACAACCCGAAAGGAGTAAGGCTGCCATTAAACCGTTAAAGAGGTGGATGCTTCGTTTCATATAATCTTCCAAGTTTGGAAGGGAGACTTTCCCAGAAAAACTGGATTTGTCAAAGCTTGATTCCTGCTTGTCGCCTGCTTAGTGTGGCCACAACTTTTTAACTCTAACTGACAAAAGGATATAATGAAAAAGGTTCTGATTCCGACCAAACTGAATGCGATTGCCCGGGAAATGCTGAAGGGCCACGGAAGCTACGAGGTTGTGCAGGACGAATCTTCTGATTTCAGCCGCTTGGCTGCCCAGCATTCCGATACCTATGCGCTGATTGTGCGCTCCGAGAAAGTGACGCCGGAAATCATGGATGCCATGCCCTCGCTGAAGGTCATTATTCGTGCCGGCGCGGGTTACAATACGATCGATACCAAATATGCTCGTTCCAAGGGTATTGACGTGATGAACACCCCCGGAGCCAATGCCAACGCCGTTGCCGAAGAGGTGATTGCCTTGATGCTAGCCGACGCCCGTCACGTGATTCCATCCGACGCCTCCACCCGGGCCGGTAAGTGGGAGAAGAAAAACTTCATGGGTAAGGAAATCACGGGCAAGACGGTAGGCATCGTGGGCTTCGGTGCCATCGGCCAACTGGTGGCTAAACGTCTCGCCGGCTTTGATGTTAACGTGTTGGCCTACGATCCCTTCCTCTCCGCCGAACGCGCAAAGGACCTGGGTGCGGAATCGGCCGAGCTGGCCGAGATTTTTGAACAGTGCGACTATGTATCATTGCACATGCCTGAAAACGATGAGACCCGCGGAATCATCAATAAATCGTTGCTCTCCCGCATGAAGTATGGGGCGACATTAATCAACTGCGCCCGCGCCGGTATTATCAACGAGGACGACCTGCGCGATCTTAAGGCCGACCAAGGACTGCGCTTCTTGAACGATGTCTATGCCAAGGATGTCGAGGGGGACAAATCGGTGGTCGATATTGCCGATATTATGGTGCCGCACCTAGGGGCCAGCACGGCCGAAGCGAACTATAATGCCGCCAATCGCTCCGCCTCCCAGCTCATCGACTATGATGACAAGGGCATCGCCTCCTACGTCGTCAATCGCGATATTCCGGAAGGGCTAGATCGCGCCTACAGCGAGCTGGCCTTTATGCTGGCGCACCTGTGCCGCAGCATCGCCGGCGGACACAAGAAAATGAAGCTGATCGAAACCAGCTTCTACGGCAACCT
>JAOZSZ010000037.1 GCA_029939385.1 Pontiella sp.
CAGGCTTAATAGCTCCCGCACATCTTCCCACGTTAGTTTCTGCATAACCTGCTCGTCGGTCGTGAGAGTGGCATCAATGATGCTTTGCTTGCGTCGCTGCATTGCGACCACCTTTTCCTCTACCGTACCTTTAGAGATGAGCTTGACACTATAGACGGTGCGTTTTTGCCCAATCCGGTGGGCTCGATCGGTGGCCTGATCCTCGACGGCGGGGTTCCACCAAGGATCGAAATGAATAACCATATCAGCACCGGTCAAATTAAGTCCCGTTCCGCCTGCTTTAAGACTCATAAGGAAAACCGGAATCGTGTGATCTTTATTAAACTTCCGCACCACGCTTTGCCGATCTTTTGTACTGCCATCGAGGTAGCAATATTTCAGATCCCGCGCATCCATTTCTTCTCTAAGAATCGCGAGCATGGAGGTGAATTGGCTGAAAACCAAAACGCGGTGTTTGCCGTCCAAGGCCTCGTTAAGCAGCTCGAAAAACAGCTCCATTTTAGCGGAAGGATGTTTACTTTTGATCCCATCGAGCTTGAGAAGGTCGATATGATTGCAGGTTTGTCGAAGGCGTAACAAGGTTTTAAGGATTTCCATGCGGCACTTATTGAAGCCCTCCTTCTCGACCATATGGCTAATTTTCTGTTTCGAGTCTTCCAACAACTGGGTATAGACCTTGTGTTGATCGTGCGTCAGCGTACATGACGCAATACGCTCAATCTTCGGCGGCAGGTCTTTAGCCACATGCTTCTTGAGACGGCGCAAAAGAAAGGGGTGTAGCTTGCGGCGGAGCTTGGCCTGTACATCGTCCCCATCGGCGCCGCCATTCATAATCGGTAATTCATAGAATTCACGAAAATCTCGATGGTTCCCTAAGTAACCCGGCATGAGAAAATCCATAATCGACCAAAGATCTGCCACTCCATTTTCGATGGGCGTTCCGGTCAGTACCAAACGATGATGGGCTTTAATCTTCTTGGCCGCCACGGCATTTTGGGTGGAGCGATTCTTGATATGTTGCGCTTCATCGAGAATGGCAATGGCATAGGTGTGTTTTAAATGCTTTTCCAAGTCGCGCCGCAGAAGCGCATAGGAGGTGATGACAACATCAACCTTATCAAATTTTTTCCACATGCCGTGGCGATCGGCTCCGTAGAGCAGTAAAACTTTTAGATTGGGCGTAAACTTGGCGGCCTCCTCCTTCCAGTTTTCAACCAGGCTGGTCGGACAAACAATGAGTACAGGAGTCGATGGTTCGGTTTTATTAATCCGAGCCAGTTGAATCCACGCCAGGGTTTGAATCGTTTTTCCCAAACCCATTTCATCGGCGAGAATTCCACAGAAACCGCGATTTTCCAAGAAACGGAGCCAATTCACGCCCTCTTGTTGGTACGAGCGCAGGGTTGCATTCAAGTGAGGACTAAGCTGGATAGGTTGAACTACATCCTGATCATTCTGTTGTTGAGCCTGCTCCATCCATGAAGGGGTTGCCTCGATATGAACACCGTCGAGCGCATTGAGCGAGGATTCCACATAGCTGCCATAAATACTACTCATGCGGAAGGATCCCGGCTTGCTACCTACCCCCACCGCACAGTCTTCAAAAACGGCTTGAGCCTGTTGGATCGCATCCGCATCAAGCAGAATGGTTCGTCCGTTGCGTTCAATAAAGGAGTCTCCCATCATTAGAGCTCGCTGAATATCGCGTTCGGAAATGCTCTCCGTTCCACTTTCATAGTCATAGCTCACATCAAAATAGTCACCCGCAGTAGATTCATCGACACGGATAACGGGCGTAACGTAATCTACCGTTTCGGCAAATGGTTTCACTCGGCCTTCTAGTTCAACCATCCACCCTAACCGGCGGATTTTAGGCACCCCACTTCCCAGAAAATTAAGGACTTCACGTGGCCCAACAATATTTTTAAGCGTATCCCCTGCCCGCCCGGAAAAACCAACCGCTTCAAGTTTCTGGACGGCCTTTTTTTCCGCCGCCATATTACGAATTCGATATCGCAATAAATCCTTCTGGTCAGGAATTGCAAAATTTCCACTCATGGCAGCACGGCCGGCGACCAACTCAATTTTATCGGTATAGCGGGCATAAAGCGTTGCCGCGAGTGAAGCCGGACTCCCCTTAAGAACCAAATGAAACGTAGGATTGGCGGGCTTCATATGGAAAAGATCGGGCGTGATGGTGCTATGCACTTTTATTTCTTTCTCGATCTGCAACAGCTCCGTCATAAGGAAAGAGGGAACCAACGTTCGAGGAACCGAAATAAATCCGCGATAAATCTCCTGTAAGGCTCGGGGAAGAATCTCACTCAATGGCCAAAACTGTTCATCGCAAAAGATCCATCCAAGAGTATGGCCGATAATATAGAAAGGAGAGGAATCCTCTTTTGTTTCTGGAATCACGGTACAAAGCTGAAGTAACAGTTCGCCATTCTCCCGATCGAGATCCATTTCCATCTCCAAAGAGAGCCGATTCCCATGAACGGAAAGGCTCTTGGATTGGTTTTGCAGAAAGAGGGGCTTCCCGTGGTGCAGACGCAATAAATTAATAAAGTCCAGAATCGAAAGCTGAAGTCTACTCTTTATGGGGCCGCCACAAACATCCTCAAGCATATATAGAATATTTTCATCCCGATGCGTAAAGGAGAAGGCGACATCGGTTGAAACTTCTTCCGCAAGAATCCGCTTATGATCCGCCTCGATATAACAATGGATCCCCACCGTCCCGCCAAGTACCTGCTTTTGCCAATCCTCTTCCAGTTCCAAAACCAAGCGAGCCAGCACCGCATTAGGGTCAGATTTCTTAACGCGTTGGATATATTTTTTTCCGGATATCGTTTCAAGTCGCTCGGTTCGCCGCACTTCCGCTTTCGCCCTTTTCTGGGTTTCCGGATTAGTATTGCGACGAATCATCTCCAGCCCCATCGCCACAAGATGCGAGCAAATCAAGCCCCGTTCTTGATTATCACGACAGGGACAAAGGTTATCCACCAAGCTATTATTAAGTAGTTTAAACTTCGAACGCATACCTCGAGGGCCAAGATTAAGCGTTCCGGTAACCAACGGATGCTCATAATTTACGGTCTCCACGACCCCTCGTGTAAACAGCGATTTCCCGTCACGGAAAACTCTCCAGCCCGCCCAATCTTTAAGGTTTTTTTCAGTAAATGGTAATTTTTCGCTCATTAGCTATACATCCCGCGACCGCAGTCAGAAAATAGTCTCCATTTTCCCCGCTTTCTAAAATAAATCCACTCTAAATTTTGGATTTCACTCTCCCGGCCCAAAATCGACTCAAAAATAAGGAGCTAATCCTCTGTATTTAATCAAAAATCGTATCCAACAATGGGTTGACGCAAACTCATAACAGGCACAATATGCGCCACTTTAAAACTTGAGGTAAATCCATGCAACGGATCATGAAAAAATCAAAAATACACACGGCCACCATCACGGGGCTAGAGCTGTATTATGAAGGAAGCATCACGATTGATCGCGATCTACTCGACCAGGCCGACATGCTTCCTGGAGAACAGGTGCAAATCGTTAATCTCAACAATGGAGAACGTCTTGTTACATACACCATTTCTGGTGAACGCGGTTCGGGCGTCATCGAACTCAATGGCCCCGCCGCCCGCCTCGCCGCCATCGGCGACAAGGTTATCATCATTTCCTACGGCAACTACGACGATGCAGAAGCCAAGGCACTCACCCCCATCGTTGTTTTCGTTGATGAAAAGAATCGTGCCACCCAGAAATGAGTGAATACCTTTACCAAAAAACAAATCACTATTTTGGACAGCTCGCCTCGGGCACCGAAAAGTATGGAATGGCCGAACTCCAAGAACTGGGCGCAACGAATATTAAGCCCGGCTATCTCGGGGTCTTTTTTTGTGCCAACCAACGCACCATCTACGACATTGTCTACCGTACCCGTATCTTCTCGCGGATCCTCGCCCCGCTGATCGTTTTCGATTGCCACTCCGAGAAATATCTTTATAAAACCGCGCAGAATATCGACTGGTCCGACTTCCTGACGCTCACCAAAACCCTCGCGATCACCTCTAACGTCGCCGACAGCAACATTAACCATTCGCAATACGCCGCACAAATTCTCAAGGATGCTATCGTTGACCAGTTTCGCGAGAAAACCGGCGAGCGCCCCAGCGTCGACACCCGCAACCCCGACCTCCAGCTCAATCTATACATCTACCAAAACAAAGCCCGCATCAGCGTCGACCTCGGTGGCGGCTCCCTGCATAAACGCGGTTACCGCGTTGAATCCGTCGAAGCCCCCATGCAAGAAACCTTGGCCGCCACCATCCTCCGCCTTTCCGAATGGAAGGGCGAACGAACGCTCTACGATCCCTTCTGTGGCTCTGGCACCCTGCTCTGCGAAGCGCTCATGAAGCAGTGCAATATCCCCGCTGCCTATCTTCGACATAAGTTTGGATTCCTTCGCCTCCCCGACTTCGACGCCTCTGTTTGGAACCAAGTCAAAACCAAGGCCAATGCCGAAATCACAGAAATGGCCGATGAACTCATTAAAGGGAGCGATATTAGTGCGGACGCACTTAAAGCCGTCCGCACCAACCGCTCCGCCCTCCCCGATGTTGGGAAAATAAAAGTGCGGCGCAGCGATTTTAAAGCCTTAGAGCCCCTGGAAAACACCACAATCATTACCAATCCTCCCTACGGCATCCGCCTTGGGGATCAGGAAAGCACCGCCCTCCTACTGAAAGAATTCGGTGACTTCTTAAAACAAAAATGCACCGGTTGCTCTGCCTTTATCTACTACGGCGATGCGACGCTTGTTAAAAAGCTAGGACTTAAGCCCGAATGGAAACAACCGCTACGTAGCGGGGGTCTTGATGGGGTTCTATGTAAATACGAACTTTATTAGGTTGTTATTGACTCATTTTCCGTTCCTCTACAAAATGACTCGGCAAAAGGACATAAGAAAATGAGCCAAAACAAACAGATTACCGATTTCATGAAAACCTTCCCTTATGAAGGTCTAACCTTCGATGATGTATCGTTAATTACCCAGTACGCCGACTTCCTTCCGGGCGACACCGATATCTCTTCTAAACTCACACGCAACATTGGAGTAAAGATTCCTTTTCTGAGTGCGGCAATGGATACCGTCACCGAAGCTCAAATGGCGATTTCGATGGCCATGCTCGGCGGGATTGGAGTGATTCACAAAAACCTCGACCCCGAAACACAAGCACAGCATGTCAGCCGAGTGAAACACCACCTTAACGGCCTCATCACCGACCCCATCACCTTTAACGTGAACGACACCCTGGAAACCATTGCCACCCGCCGAAAGGAAAAAGGCTATAACTTTAGAGGATTCCCTATTCTTGATGATGAGGAAAACCTCGTTGGCATTCTGACCTCTAAGGACATTCGATTCTCCCGCACCCAACGCGTTACCGCCGCCGAGATCATGACGACTAAAGTCATCACCGCCGAGGCCGAAACCAACTTGCGCCAAGCTTACGACATTATGCAGCAGCATAAGATTGGGAAATTGCCCTTGATTAAAAACGAAAAGCTCGTCGGTCTCTACAGCTACGCCGATGTCCGCCGCCTGATCGAAAATGAAGAACCCCTCTTTAATCGCGACGATCACCATCGCCTGCGAGTGGCCGCCGCCATTGGGCCGGGCGACTACGAACGGGCGGAAATCCTTAATGAAAACGAAGTTGATGTGTTGGTGGTCGATACCGCACACGGACATTCAAAAGGCGTGATTGAAATGGTCTCTTGGGTGAAAAATAAATTTCCAAATATTGATGTCATTGGGGGAAACATTGCCACCGGCGAGGCCGCCGTTGCCCTGCGTGATGCCGGAGCAGACGCGGTTAAAATAGGGATTGGTCCCGGCTCTATCTGCACCACTCGCATTGTTGCCGGCGTTGGTATTCCGCAAATTTCAGCCATCTATTCTGCGGCCAAAGCCCTCGAAGGCAGTATTCCAATTATTGCCGATGGTGGTATTCGAAACTCAGGCGATATTGCTAAAGCACTCGTTGCGGGAGCGGATACCGTGATGATGGGCTCCGTACTTGCCGGCACGGAAGAAAGCCCGGGCGAAAAGATTATTTATGAAGGCCGTCAGTTTGTGATCTATCGGGGCATGGGCAGCCTTGATGCCATGAAATCACGAGAAGGTAGCCGTCAGCGTTATGGCCTGAGTAATGATGATGATCTCGTTCCGCAAGGAATCGAAGGAATGGTTCCATTTTCAGGAACCGTAAATAAAGTAATGAAACAATACTGTGGAGGGTTGCAAGCCAGCCTTGGATACTGCGGGACTCGAAACATTAATGCGCTTAAGAAAAACGGCCAGTTCGTGCGCATCTCTGGAGCCGGAGCCATCGAGGCACACGCCCACGACATTAAGATTACCAAGGAAGCACCCAACTACCGAAGGTAGGAACGTGCCACATATTTTATCTTGCGTATGAAAATAGCCCTCATTCAAATGAATCCCACGGTCGGGGCTCTTGAAGCCAATACCGACCAAATTATTTCTAAGGCTTGGAAGGCTTTCGATGAAGGGGCTGAACTTCTTGTTTTCCCTGAACTATCCATTTCCGGCTATCCGCCCGAAGACTTAATTCTTAAAGATCATTTCTGCAAGGACTGCGAGATCCAGCTCCAACGACTGAAAAAAGAACTGCCTTTAAAAGCAACCGTAGTCGTGGGAGCCCCCGTTTCAAGAAAAGGTAAAAAATATAATGCAGCCGTCGTTTTCCAAGGATCTAAAATCCGTGGAGAATATTATAAAATGCTTTTACCAAACTATGGTGTATTCGATGAGAAACGCCTGTTTGACTCCGGCATAGAGCCCCTTATTTTTAATCTTGCTGGACAAAAAATAAGTATCCATATCTGCGAGGATTCTTGGGATCCAACCGGGGCGGCCGTTACCCTGCTTGAAGGCAAAGGGGTTGATTTATTAATTAATCTCTCCGCCTCTCCCTACTACCGAAACAAACTCAATAATCGTATCGAAGTGCTTAGCCAAACAGCCCAAAAACTTAAAACAACCCTCCTCTACTGCAATTTAGTGGGGGGACAAGATGAGCTCGTTTTTGATGGTGCAAGCATGGTGATTGCCCCCGACGGAACCTGCCTCGCCCGCGCAAAGCAGTTTCAGACAGATATTCTCCACCTCTCCGTACCGCAGGCGTCCACCCTACCCCGTACCGCACTCCAGCCAGCCTCGGAGAGCCGGCAGGATGCCGGCGACACAACTCCCCGTAAAGAATCGCCCCTCCCAGATCTTGAAGAAACCTACGAAGCATTAAAGCTCGGCCTGAAGGACTATGTTGAAAAGATCGGGTTCAAACGCGTGGTCGTGGCGCTCAGCGGCGGGATCGACTCCGCCATCGTGCTCGCTCTCGCCGTCGATGCACTAGGGAAAGATCGCGTTGCTGCCATCACCATGCCCTCGCAATATTCATCGTCCGAAACTCTGGGCGATGCCGGCGAAATGGCCCAACTTCTTGATATTGAATTTCATACCCTCCCGATCAAAGGACTCTACGACCAGTTTGATGATGAGCTTTCCACGGTTTGGGGAGAGGATAAAAATCCGGGATTGGCCGAGGAAAATCTGCAGGCACGCATTCGCGGAACCCTAATCATGGCACTCTCCAATGAATATGGCTGGCTCGTGCTCACCACCGGAAACAAAAGCGAAATGGCGATGGGCTACTGCACGCTCTATGGCGATATGGCGGGCGGTTTTGCCGTAATCAAAGATGTCCCAAAGACCCTCGTTTTCGATCTCTGCCGCTGGCGCAACGAGCAAGGCGTGGTTATTCCGCCCAGTATTATTAAGCGTCCGCCTTCGGCCGAGCTACGCCCCGATCAGAAGGATACCGATTCACTTCCTCCCTATGAGGTCCTCGACCCCCTCCTTGAAGATTATGTAGAAAACGATATGGGGATGGATGGCTTGATAGCCAAAGGCTATGACGAAACCATCGTTCGGCGGGTGATCCATGCCGTGGAACTAAGCGAATACAAGCGGCGGCAGTCGCCGCCGGGAATAAAGATTACGCCCAAATCCTTCGATCGCGATCGACGCATCCCTATTGTGAATCGCTATCGGAATTAGTCTACAATTCTAGAAAATTATGAAGTAACTTTTTTCCTTCAATCGTCAGGATCGACTCGGGATGGAACTGAACCCCATGCACAGGATGTTCCTTATGCTGAACCCCCATAATCTCCCCCTCTGCCGTCCATGCGGTGATCTCCAGGCACTCGGGAAGGGTTTCACGCTCAAGAATTAATGAATGATAACGCGTGGCATCAAAAGGACTCGGGAGTCCTTTAAAAACACTTTTATCATCGTGGAGCATGGGGGAAGTTTTCCCATGCATCAAACGAGTGGCTCGAACGACTTTTCCGCCGTAGACCTCGCCGATGGATTGGTGCCCAAGGCAGACCCCAAACAGGGGAAGGCGCGGGCCAAACTCACGAATGATATCGCAGGAAATCCCCGCTTCTTTCGGCGTGCACGGACCGGGGCTGACGAGCACCTTTTCAGGGTTAAGCGCCACGGCTTCGGCCACGGTGATTTCATCATTACGAAATACGCGCATCTCCGCGCCCAGCTCGCCGAGATATTGCACAAGGTTGTAGGTAAAAGAGTCGTAATTATCTATCACTAAAATCATATCTAAATCCTGGTTTTCAGCCACGGAACAACACGAACATACACGGATTTTTTCTTCTGTGTTTGTCCGTGTTCATCTGTGGCTATTTCCCTGTTCTCGCTGAGTAATAGTGTTTTGCAAGGGCGAGCGCCTTCATCATGCCGCGCGCCTTATTCCGTGTTTCTTCGTATTCATTGATCGGAACGGAGTCGGCCACAATACCCGCGCCAGCTTGAACGTAAGCCTTGTTCTTGTCGAGGATCACGGTGCGAATGGTAATGGCGGAGTCAAAGTTTCCGTTATAGTTAAAATAGCCCACCGCGCCGGCATAGGGACCGCGCTTACTCTTTTCGAGCTCGGCAATAATTTCCATGGCTCTAATTTTCGGTGCACCGCTAACCGTTCCTGCTGGGAAGCTGGCGCGCATTACATCATATTCATCGTGATCCGGTGACAGCGTTCCGGTCACATCGGAAACAATGTGCATAACGTGGCTGTAACGCTCAATCACCATGAGATCGGACACCTCGACCGAGTTAAATTTACAGACACGGCCAATGTCGTTACGTCCGAGATCGACGAGCATAATATGCTCGGCACGTTCCTTGGGATCGGCCAATAAATCCTTTTCGAGGGCCAGATCCTCCGCAGGGGTTTTACCGCGCGGGCGGGTTCCAGCAATGGGGCGCACCTCGACCTTCTTGTCTTCGCAACGAACATGGATTTCCGGAGAGGTACCCACAACGGCGCTCTCGCCCATATCGAGGCAAAACATATAAGGAGAGGGATTGATCGAGCGTAAGGCGCGGTAGACATCGAGCGAGTCGGCCTCATTCTCTACCTCGAACCGCTGCGAAATCACAGTCT
>JAOZSZ010000227.1 GCA_029939385.1 Pontiella sp.
ATCAGACTAAATCGCAGGCTTCCGGCGGCATCCAGTGCCGTTCCTTTCCGTCCCACTTCACATTACAGCCAATCGGATTTGTAATTGGAGTACGGATGGGCTCTCCGGCAAGATGTTCTTTTAGCGCATCCACCAGCTCATGGGTATGGGCACTTTCCCATGCCCGCGGATAGTCAATTGCTCGGCCAATATAAATCAATTTACGGGCTTCATCAAAAATATAGAAATGCGGAGTACACAGCGCTCCATAGGCTTCGGCAACATTCTGAGACTCGTCATAAAGGTAGGTCCAAGGGAACTTGTGTTCGTCCATACGTTCAACCATGTGCTCGAAACTATCCTCTGCATACGTATTTTTGCTATTCGAATTAATCGCCACAAAACGAACCGCCTGTTCGGAGAACTGCTCTGCAATCGCCCGCGTATCTTCATCTGAACCAATCACATAGGGGCAATGGTTACACGTAAAGAAAATCACCAAAACCTTTGCGGTTGAAAAATCTTCTAGCGCGTAGGTTCTGCCATCGGTTGCCGGCAAATTAAATGCCGGAGCCGACGCTCCAATATCCAACGTAAATCCCATTTCAAATCTCCAGTTAATCGTATGAACGTTGTGCACTTCCTCGAAGAGATTGGCAATTCTATTCCGCTTTTCAAGAGGCGAAAAAGAACGTACCGTGCTTCTAATGAAAGCGATTTTAATTGTACTTGATTCTGTTGGAATCGGCGAAGCGCCGGATGCTTCAGACTATGGTGATGTAGGGAGCGCAACACTCCAAAATATAGGGACATCAGTCGGCGGACTGAAGCTACCCACCCTACAACGTCTTGGACTCGGTAATATTCCATCGCTCTTGCCGAACGGCTCTCCTATTAAGGGTTGTCCTGCCATTAAAAACCCACAGGCCTCCTACGGTGCAATGCAAGAGAGGTCGCAAGGAAAAGATACGATTACGGGTCATTGGGAAATAGCCGGACTTGAAATCAATCCCGGCTTTCATAATTTCAAAATGACTCCGCCTTCCTTCCCAGCAAAACTACTCGCGGCTTTTGAAAAGGAGACCGGTCGACCCATTATTGGAAACACGGCGGCCAGCGGCACCGCGATCATTGAAGAACTATGGACCCCGCATATGGAGACGGGAGCATGGATCTGCTACACCAGCGCGGACTCTGTTTTTCAAATTGCAGCACATAACGATGTTATTCCATTGGAAGAGCTCTATCGAGGTTGTGAGATTGCTCGGAGCTTGTGTGATCCCTTAAGAATTGGCCGCGTTATTGCCCGCCCCTTCACCGGGAGCCCCGGGGCATTCGAGCGAACCGAAGATCGCCGCGACTATGCCTATATCCCAGAAGAACCTCTTATTACCGAGCGGCTTATCGCAGCAGGAATCCCCGTTTATGCCGTCGGCAAAATTGAGGATATTCTAGCTCATCGCGGGATCACCGAAAGCATTCATTCAGGCCGTACAGAGGCCGCACAGAAAGCCGTTGAGCACTTCTTACAAAAGGAGGGTGACGGCTTCATTTTTGCAAATTTTATTGATTTCGATATGCTTTACGGCCATCGCCGTGATCCCGAAGGTTATGCCGCCGCACTACGACAAACCGACCATTGGCTAAGCCAATTTCTTCCCCAACTTGGAAAGGACGATCTTCTAATTTTAACGGCTGACCATGGAAATGACCCCACTTTTAAAGGAACCGATCATACCCGCGAATATGTGCCGTTAATAGTTTATCAACCCACGCATTCCGGCAAGCCCCTCGGGATTCGTCACGGCTTTTACGATATTGCGCAATCCCTCGCAAGTTGGTTTAAAATGGGATCCATTCCTCGCGGAAGAAGCTTTATTCAAACCCAAACCAAGGAGAAATAATGCCCTATTCCAAATCCTTTTTACACGAGGCGATCCGACTATCCAGCGAGAAAATGGAAGCCAATGAAGGCGGGCCTTTTGGAGCAGTGATTGTGAAAAATGATACTATTATTGGCCGAGGATGGAACCGCGTCACCTCGAGTAATGATCCCACAGCGCACGCCGAAATCATGGCGATTCGTGAGGCCTGCTCAAGCCTTAAAACCTTCTCGCTGGCCGGATGCGAGATTTATGCCAGTTGCGAACCCTGCCCTATGTGCCTCTCCGCAATCTACTGGGCGCGGATCGATATGCTCTACTTTGCGGCCTCTCGTGAAGATGCCGCCGCGGCCGGATTCGATGATGCTCTGCTCTATGAAGAAGTGCCTAAAGAGTGGAGAGATCGAACCCTAAAGACCGAGCAGTATCTCCACAAAGAAGCCTTAAAAGTTTTTATGCAGTGGGAAAATAAATCCGATAAAACCCCCTATTAAAAAGAGGCCTCGATCTCAACAACATCCTTAGTCGCGGTGAAAATAATAAGTGTTACCGTCCCGCTCTTCCGCACTCAATCGCCCCTGTGCGACCATTAATTTTAATGCTTCTGAAATCGCGACAAACGATCCATTAAAATCTTCTGCCAGCTGATCGGCCGTAGCTGGATGTCGCTGGATGAGACCCAGTAAGGTTTCGGCAGTGACCTCCATCTCCTGAACTATTTTCTTCTTAAATGAAGCAGTAACCCGAGCCTTCCGTCCAAATTCCTTTGCTAACTCCGTAAGCTGTTCTGATGAAACCGCCTTCACTTCAGAATCAGCGGGCGGGCGGACGGCCGTATTTAGATCGATCCGGTCGGGGTTGATTAACTTAACGATCTCCGCAATTTTTCGAATATTAGAAAGTTGTGAATTTACTCCCTCAATAACGAACA
>JAOZSZ010000038.1 GCA_029939385.1 Pontiella sp.
CAAGCGCTGGAAACCGATGCGGCCGCCCGTCAATTTGTGACGGAGTTGGGCCGCGGTGGTCAAAGGAATAGGGTGCTCGATCTTCATTCTATTCCTTGGCTGAATAGTTTGGAGCTGGGGGCTTTGCTTGAGGAGAACAAACAATGTCGCGCCAACGGTAAGCGTTTAATTCTCTATGCATTACGCCCCAAAGTGAAGCGCTTGCTCGAAACCTGCCATCTAACGGACTATTTTGATACGGCCACATGCGTGGATGAAGTGGAAAAGATCCTCAAAAACCTCGCGGATCATATGGATGGAGGAATCGTTTTTAAAGAGGACTTGCTCACCTTTGACTTGCCGATAGAGCTAACGGCCGCCACGCTTCCCGATGTTGAAAAGCAGGCTGAATATATTCATCAAAAATTGCAGGAGCAAGGTCTTCTTAAGACCGTATCCATTAATGCCGCTCAGCTTGATTTTATTGATAGCTCGGGCCTTGGCTTTCTTATTGCCCTCAAAAAAGCGACGCAGGACCACGGGGTTTCCATGCGCATCACCCATCTTTCTTCGAAGCCAAGGCGTACATTTGAAATCGCCCGCGTCGATAACGTTCTTCTTCATACCTAGAGACTTTTGCCGCGTCGCGGTCGAGGGAGACGTTATCTTTTCATAAGATTCGGATTTACCACTCTTCGAATGCTTTTAGAAAAGCGGCGATCTGTTTTTCGGTGTGGGCGGCGGAGATAAAGGCGACTTCAAATCCGCTGGGCGGGGTGTAGAAGCCCGCGTTAAGCATGTGGTGAAAATAACGCGCATGAGCTTTTTGATCGCAGGCCTTTGAATCGGCGAGGTTATGAATGGCTTTTTTTCGAAAGAAGGGCGTGAACATACCTCCGTGTTGAGCGCAGTGCAGCGCAAGCTCCTTTTTCTCCGCGATCTGGTTAATTCCTGTGGCGAGTTGCTTCCCCAGTTCATTCATTTTTGGATAGGGATTTTCATCGCGGAGCAATTCAAGCGTTTTCATTCCTGCCGCCAATGCAACGGGATTACCGCTCAGGGTGCCGGCTTGATAGACGGGGCCGAGCGGCGCAAGATACGACATAATTTGGGTGCTCCCGCCGATGGCGCCGATGGGCATGCCGCCTCCAATAATTTTCCCCAAGGTGGTGAGGTCGGGGGTAATGTTGGCCAATGTGCCATACGTCGTTGGGCCAAGGCGGAATCCGGTGATTACTTCATCGAAGATGAGTAGGGCGCCGCAGTCCGCGGTGGCGGCGCGAAGCCCTTCAAGAAATCCTTCGGCAGGCTCGACGAGGCCCATATTGCCTGCGATGGGCTCGACGATGACGGCCGCAATTTCATCGCCATTGGCTTTTAGAATTTCTTGAACCGCCGCGAGATTGTTGTAAGGCGCAACAAACACCTCCTCGGTGATGCGGGGCGATACTCCCGCAGAAGAAGAGATTCCTCCGGTCAGGAGTCCGCTTCCGGATGCAACGAGCATAGAGTCGGTGTGGCCATGGTAACAGCCGTCGAATTTAAGAATCTTTCGGCGGCCCGTATAACCGCGCGCCAATCGGATGGCGGTCATAACGGCTTCAGTGCCGGAGCTCACCAGGCGTAGCATTTCAACCCCGGGAATGAGGGAACAAACCAGCTCGGCAAATTCGGTTTCCTTGGCGGTGTTGGCACCAAAGCTAAGGCCATCCGCGGCCGCCTTTGCAACGGCCTCCACCACCTCCGCGCGGGCATGACCCAGAATGAGGGGCCCCCAAGAGCCGCAAAAATCGACGAGCTCGGCACCTTCTTCCGTCTGCACTTTTGCGCCGTTGCCCGATTTAAAATAGACGGGGGTTCCGCCCACACCATTGCACGCACGAACCGGGCTATTTACGCCGCCGGGAATAACTTTTTTTGCACGTTGGAACCACTGTTTGGATGTTGCCATTTTTCTGCCTTAGGTCGGTTGGATTCTCTATGATTTTGAACTCGTTAAATTTTTCGGATTGGGTGAATAATAGCGATTCTTTTTTTATAACCAATGAGGGTGGGACATGCTGGATATTCGATTTATTCGTGAACATGCTGATGCGGTGAAGGCTGCAATGATTAACCGTAATGCGGACGTGGATGTGGACGTTGTCCTCGCGCTCGATTCCACGCGGCGTGGCATTATTGCCGAGGCGGATGTTCTTAAGGCAGAACGAAATACGATTTCAAAGAGTATTGGGCAGATGATTCAGGCCGGCGGAGATCCCGAAGAGGTGAAGGCGCAGGTGCGTGAAATGGGCGATACGATTACGGATTTGGATAACAAGTTGCGCGAAGTCGATACCCAGTTACGCGAAGCTCTTCTCTATATTCCTAATATGCCGAGCGAAACTGCGCCGATCGGAAAAGATGAAAAGGATAACCCCGTGATCCGTTCGTGGGGAACCAAGGTGGAACTTGATTTTGAACCGGTGGCGCACTGGGATTTGGGGAAAACACTGGGATTGTTTGATTTGGAGCGCGGGGCAAAAATTGCGGGCTCAGGCTTTCCTTTATTTACCGGAAAGGGCGCCAAGCTGGAGCGTGCGCTCATCCAGTTTATGCTCGATTTGCACACGGAAGAGCATGGGTATACCGAAATTGCTCCACCATTTATGTGTAATGATCTGGCCATGAGCGGAACGGGGCAACTCCCTAAGTTTGCGGAGGATATGTATTCTGTGCCGCTCGATGGTCTTTACCCCATTCCGACCGCCGAGGTTCCTGTAACCAATATGTATGGGAATGAAATCCTCGATCAGGAACTTCCCATTTGTCATACGGCATACACGCCTTGCTTCCGGCGCGAGGCAGGGTCGGCCGGAAAGGATACGCGCGGGCTATTGCGGGTTCACCAATTCGATAAAGTGGAAATGGTTAAATTTTCTTCGCCCGAAACCTCAGCGGAAGAACATGAAAAGCTGACGCTCGATGCGGAGCGGGTTTTGCAAAAGCTAGAGCTACACTATCGCGTAATTGAGCTGTGCACAGGCGACCTCGGATTTAGTGCGGCCAAGTGCTACGACATTGAACTGTGGGCTCCTGCGCAGGAGAAGTGGTTGGAGGTCTCTTCGTGCAGTAATTTTAATGACTATCAGGCACGCCGCGCCAATATTCGTTATCGTAATGAAGAAGGGAAGACCACTTTTGTGCATACGATCAATGGTTCTGGAGTGGCTCTCCCGCGTCTGGTGATTGCCATCATGGAAAACAATCAGAATGCCGATGGCTCGATTGATCTGCCCAAAGCGCTTTGGCCCTACATGGGCGGCTTGAAAAAACTAGCCTAAGGTTGGAGCGCCAGAACCCATTGGGTTCTGGCGGTGTGGTTTTATACTCCGTAGGCTTTGGCAAGGGTGTCGGAGATGTCGTTCACTTGTACTGTGCCTTTGGCCGCTTTCCGTAAGCCCACCAAACAAATGGGGCACATGGTGGTAATATTTTCTCCGGCCTCTTTAAGTTGGTCTATTCGATTTCCCGCAATCCGATGCGACTCGGCAGGGAAGAGCGATTCGAGTGGGCCGCCACAGCAGTGGGTGTTCTTTCTGCAAAGGTCGGGCTCATTCATTTTCACGCCCGCCTTGCCGAGGAGTTCGCGGGGTTGATCCACCACGCCTTCCTGCCGGGCATAGAGGCAGGAATCGTGCAGGGTTAGTGCCTCGTCAAGTTGCTGCGTGGGTTCAAGACCACTTTCGGCCAGTACTTCGAGATAACTTTTCACTTCGACATCGAAACCATCCACGAATTGGGGATAGGCCGTACGTAACGTGTGGGTGGTGTGCGGATCGACGGTGATCACCTTGGTTACGCCATGCTTTTTAAAGAGATCGCAAACGCGCTGGGCGTGCTTGGCGAACGAGCCGTCGATGCCTTCGTCATAGACGAGGGCACCAGAATACATCTCTTCCCCGTAGAGGTAGCCAAAATCAACGCCGGCCTTTTTCAAGAGTAGGGCAATGTTGCGGAGCATGCGGTCGTAATCCGCTTGTTCTGTTTTGGAGGCGAGCAGACCCATAAAGAAGGTCATGTTGACGAACTTATTGGCGAAGCGACCCAGCCCCATCATTTTGGTGATCGGCGTATCTTCAAGTTTAGACATTTGACCGGCCATCGCATCGATGACGGGGATGAGCTGGTACATGTGTCCGGTGTAGATAATGGTTTTCCCCCCCATTGGAAGATCGAGCCCCTTGGCCCAGCGGGTGGTTTTGGCTTCCGACATGGGTAACACGCTTTTACGCTGGTTGAGGTTGTCAGCCAGGATTCCCAGAATATCTTTAGTTGGCAATGGCATGGCGGCTCCTTAGGAAAGGTTGAATTCGTTTTCGTTAATGTATTTGCGCAGGAAGCGGATATTTTCCGGAATATTGACCTCGGCGGGGCAGTTTTCCGAACACATGCCGCAGAGGAGGCAGGAGTAGATGCTAGAAATGTTTTCCTTCACCTTATCCTCTAGGCCCACCTGAACATAGCGGAAGAGTTTTCGGGGGAGGATTTCGTAGCCCATTGGGCAGACGGCTGTACAGGTGCCGCAGTGCATGCAGGCATCGGCATTGAACTCCTCGGAGCATTTTACGGCAGCGGCCAGTTTGCTGGATACTTTAGGCATTGGATTCTTCCTCCTGCTTCTCGACAAATTCATACTTAAAATAGCCATCCACATCCGGCCGGCCCGTTTCTTCGACCTCGCCGTAGCGGCGTAGACCAAATAACCAAATCGTGATTTCACGGGAGGGATAGCCCAAGATTTTAGAAATCTCGAGAATGGTTTTGGGCTCTTCTTTGAGGATGTCGCGAATACGATCGCGCATAATAAATTCATCCTGGGCAATTTCGAGCATATCTCGCATAGGGGTTTTTACGGGGCTCATTTTTCCTCCAACTCTTTAATGCTGGCATCAATCATGGCGACGATTTGGTCGTCCCTGAAGCCTTCAATTTCAATGGCGTCATGTGGACAAACGGGGACGCAGGGTCCCGCTCCTTTACACATTGACTCAATCACAAAAGCAATTTCCTTCTCTCCGACGTTAATCTTTTCAATGGCACCGTAGGGGCAGGCCTTAAGACATTCGCCACACCAGATGCACTTGTCCGGATCGACCTTTGCGATCAGGGGTTCGAGATCAACATAGCCCTTCATCAGCAGGCCGCCCGTTTTAGCGACGGCGGCGAGCGCGGAGGCCACACTTTCGGCGAGGGTTTTTGGCCCCTGCGCGGTGCCGGCAATAAAGACCCCATCGATCATAGTTTCAACGGGCCGGAGCTTGAGGTGGATTTCGTTATAGAACCCATCTTTACTTTCCGGAATCTTTAAAACGTCGTTGAGGGTGGCATTTTCGCGAGGGCGCATTCCGGTGGCGAGGACCACGAGATCCGCCCCGATTTCAAGCTCTTCACCGTCGAGCAGGTGATCCTTAGCCTTAACGGTGAGCTGACCTGCTTCGGTCGAGACCTTGGGCGGATCGGAGGGATCCCACCGCAAGAAAATAGCCCCACCCGTACGGGCTTTTTCATAGAGCGGTTCGAGTGCGCCATAGGTTCGCACGTCGCGATAGAGGTGATATTGATTGACGGGTTGTCCTGTTTTTTTCTCCAGATCGTGGAGCAGGGTGGCCGTGTAGGTGGTAGCCATGCAGCAGTAGCGAGAGCAATAGGTATTGGGTTCTGTACAGCTTTCGCTCTTGGATTGGCGGCTACCAACGCAGTAAATGAAGGCCACATCGCGAACCGGTTTCCCGTTGTATACAAGCGAGCCATCGGTCTCCGCGAGCATTTGTCGAAAATCCTTTAGCGGAATAACTCCAGGAGCATTCCATCCAAACTCATCGGGCTCTGGGGTGTAAGGCTCGAAGCCGGTGGTGACCACGATGGCACCTACATTAAGAGAAAGAGACTCATCCCCCGGCAGGCGAACGGATACATTGAAGTCGCCGATGTTGCCGCTCTTGCCGATCACCTCGGCCTGCGTGTGGAGCATAATGTTTTCATGTTGGTTAATTCGTGCGAGAAGCTTGGCCACCACATCGGTTCCCTCTTGTGCTTCGGGGCCCATCTTTCCGGTTTGCAGCGCCCATCCTCCGACCTCGGCTTCGCGTTCGATCAGGAACACGGCCAATCCCATATCAGCCAATGAAATGGCGGCGCGCATACCTGAAACACCTGCGCCCACTACGAGTACACGGGGTTTTGTTTCAATACGAATGGCATTCAGCGGCACGGTTAGCACGCATTTTGCAATGCCGGCTCGTACCATACTGATTCCTTTTTTTGTGGCTCCCGTCTTATCGTTGGTATGAACCCAAGAACACTGTTCCCGAAGGTTAACGTGAACGTATTGATATTGATTAAGATCCGCCCGTTTCGACATGCCTCGGAAGGTAAACATGTGCAGCTTAGGAGAACAGGAGGCAATCACGAGGCCATCGAGCTTTTCGGCTTGGATCTCGTCGATTATCTCCTGTTGCGCTGCATCAGAGCAGGTGAACATGTGGGTTTTTGAAACGATCACGTTGGGGTCGTTTCGAACCGCCTCCGCGACTTCTTCCACATTAACATAGTCCGAAATGTTTCCGCCGCAATAGCAGACATAAACGCCAATTCGTCGTTTCTGAGCCATTAGTTTTTCCCTCTCATAATCTGGTTTGTTTGTGCTTTGGGATGATGCAACCGCCACAGGTTGGCAACACATTGCCGAATGCCGATTTTTGATTTCCGATTTGTGGAACTCAAGCGGCGTTGGCCTTTTCTTGCTAGAGGTGTCGTAGACCCAAAAATCGGCAATCTAAAATCTAAAATCAAAAATTTCATCATTCGCCCCTCGTTTGTTTTAGATAGGTTGCTGCTTGGGTTGCCGCCGCTCCGGCGTGTAATACGGTGTCAGGAATATCCCGCACGCCAATAATGGCGCCCGCGGCAAAGAGTCCGTCGATGTTGGTTTTCCCTGGTTCACTGATTGGATCTGGCTCGCAAACATACTGGTGTTCGTCGGCTTCAAGTTCTCCAGGTTTAAAGAGGCCAAAGGCTTCGGTGTTCGGCAGGAATCCGACGGTCAGAACAACGAGGTCGTGCTCGCGTTTTCCAAGGCCACCTTTGCCTTCCATATCTTCGTAGTGCAGCTCCATGTTGCCGTTTTCAAGCTGCGTAATGCGCGAGGCTTTGCCTTTCACAAATTCAACGCCCATGCTCTTCGATTGTTCGTAGAACTCATCATAGCCCTTACCGAAGGCGCGGACGTCGATATAATAGATCGTCACATCAGCAAGCGGCAACGCCCCCATTACAAGCTGGGCGTGTTTGACCGAATACATACAGCCGATCCGGCAGCAGAGCGGGTTGCAGACCGTGAGGTCGCGCGAACCATTACAGAGTACGATGGCAATGCTTTCGGGCTCTTTTCCGTCGGAGGGGCGTAATACACTATTGTATGGGCGGGTCGGGGCGAGTAGCCGGTCCATTTGCAGCCCATCGATCACATCGGGGATGCGGCCATAGCCGAGCAACTCTTTTGCGCCCGGGTCGAGAACTTCATAGCCCGTGGAGAGGACTACGGCGCCGACGGTTAGACTTCTTGGACGTTCACTCATCGTGAAATCGATGCAGAAGGCGGGGCAAATATTCACGCACTCCATGCACTGCGAGCATTCCCCGCAATTCATACAGCGGTGTGCTTCCTGGCGTGCTTCCTCCTCGGTCATAACGCTTTCATAGCAGTCGAACGTTTGCTTTCGCTCTTCAAGCGGCATCATGGGCTGGAGCACCGGCGAGCGGGACTTAAAGTTTTTAGCCTCTTCAAGCACCAGATCCTTATCGGTCTTTTCTAGCAAAAAGTCAGTGTCGAATGGGGCGTCGAGCGATTCCCCTTTGAGGTGGAGATCCATATAGAAGGCAGCGCGGCGGCCCTGTGCGATGGCGTTGACGATCATCGTTGGGTTGGTAACGCAGTCTCCGCCGGCAAAGATGGCAGGGTCTTCAGTTTGTAGTGTCTTTTCATTGGAATGAAGCAAACCCCATTCGCTTTTGATTTCATCCACAAAGTCGGTGGTGGAAGGTTGCAGGCCAATGGCGCGGATGGCGAAGTCAATCGGAAGGGTGGTTTCGGAGCCTTCGATCACCTGTGGGCGGCGGCGGCCAGAATCATCGGGCTCGCCCAGTTCCATTTTAAGCACTTCAATGGCTTCGAGCTTTCCGTTGCTTCCGATGAAGCCTTTGGGAGCGGCGAGGAGCATGAGTTCAACCCCTTCATCAATTGCGCCCTCCACTTCCCAGTCGTGTGCCGGCATTTCATCGCGGCCACGACGGTAGAGAATAATCACTTTCTTCGCGCCCATCCGAATGGCCGAGCGGGCGGGGTCCATGGCGGAGTTGCCGCCCCCGATGACCATTACAATTTTACCCTTTACCTCGGGCGGGGCATCACCAATTTTGGTTTCGCGTAGGAATTCCATGCAGCCCATCACGCCAGAGAGCTCTTCTCCGTCGATGCCAAGCTTCCGTTCATCCGAAGCACCCGTTGCAACAAAGATGGCGTCGAAGCCTTGCTCCTTGAGGCTTGCCGCGGATTTTACACGGGTATTGCATTGGATCTCAACACCGAGTGCGGTGACGTTTTTAATGTCACGATCCACAATATCATTTGGAAGACGATAGGCCGGAATCGCGGTGCGTAACATGCCGCCGGCTTGGGTTTCGGCTTCAAAGATCGTGACTTGGTGGCCGTTGCGGGCCAGATAGAAGGCGGCGCTAAGCCCGGCAGGGCCGGAGCCAACGATGCCGATCTTCGTTTTTAGCTGCTCTTCAACGGGGCCGTATTCCGGCTCGGGGTGCTCGTCGTAATAGTCGTCGGAGAAGAAGCGCTTGATCCCGCGGATATGAACGGTTTCCTCTTTTCCACAGCGGGTGCAGTCCTCTTCGCAGGGGGCGTAGCAGGCGCGCGCCAAACTTCCAACCAAGGGCGCATTTTCGAGGTGCAGGTTGAAGGCTTCTTTATAGCGTCCCGCGCGGACGAGCGCGATATAGCCGCTGGCCTTGACGTTGGAGGGGCAAGTAAAGGTGCAGGGCGCTTCGCCGCGGCGGTCGATCACCGCCGTTTTTGGCACGGCTTGAGGGAAGGGGATGTGGGCCACGCGGCGCGTGACGAGGTTGTAGTTGTATTCGTCGGGAACGGTGATCGTGCAGATCTCTTCGCACTGGCCACAACCGGTACAGGCATCGAAGTCGACGTAAGAGGCTTTTTGGTGCATCTCGATGGCAAAGCTACCGTCGGTGCTACGCGTGATTTCGTCCACCTCGGTGTAAACCTTCACGTCGATATTAGGATGGTGAGCCGCGGCCGCCATTTTTGGGGTTATGATGCAGCTGGCGCAGTCGAGCGTCGGGAAAACCTTGCTCAAGAGAA
>JAOZSZ010000039.1 GCA_029939385.1 Pontiella sp.
GCTTTCGATCGCCTCCTTGCAGATGATCGCATCGCAGCAGCAACATGTGCATGATTGGCAAAGCGCGTGGCCTTTTTCGCGAATCAGTTCCTGCATGTCGCATTCGAGTGCGGCGTATTGTTCGATAAAGGTTTTCAGGGCGGCATTCATACGAGCCGAGAATAAGGACACAACAGGCAGGGCAGTTCAAGAAATAAGGTGCTTTGGACTTTTCCCCTTTTTTTATCAAAATAAGAAAAGGGATCAGGAAAAAAGGGAATATATAAGATCCCTACAACCTTCTTAACAAATCTTGAACCGATGCCCAAACTCCCCCATTCTTTCTCTCTCTAGGGAAGGAGACCTTTATGAAAGATATCAAATGGGGAATTATGGGCTGCGGGGGCATTGCGAATACCTTTGCGACCAGCCTTCGGGCATTGGAGACGGGAACGCTACTGGCGGGGGCATCGCGGACTCCGGGGCGAGCCGCCGCATTCGCAAAAAAACATGGAATGGAACGTGTTTATACAGATTATGAGTCGCTCGTGATGGATCCCGATGTGGAGGCGGTCTACATTGCTACGACCCATAATTTTCACTACGAAAACATTAAACTCTGCCTTGAACATGGAAAACATGTGCTCTGCGAAAAACCCTTTACGGTGAATGCGGCCCAAACGGAGGAGTTGATTAAGCTCGCCCGAAAAAACAACCGCTTCATGATGGAAGCCGTATGGACGCGGTTCCTTCCTGCGATTAAAAAACTACAGGAACTGCTCGCCGAGGGCGTCATCGGGGAAGTCCGCACCGTGAAAGCTGACTTCAGTATTGAAGGGGGATTCCCCCCGGAACATCGTCTCAGGAATAAAGCGCTGGCGGGTGGAGCATTACTAGATCTGGGGATTTATCCCATCACGTTTGCCTCTCTTATTTTTGGTGAACAGCCTTCGCGTATTCAAAGCTCGGTTGTCCTTGGCGACACCGGCGTTGACGACCGCTCTTTCTACCTTTTTGATTATGAGGGCGGTCGCCATGCCATGCTCTCCTCGTCTTTCACGCACCATGTTCCGACCGAAGGAATGGTCTGTGGAACCAAGGGTTATATTCGTGTTCCCCATTTTCTAGGAGCCACGGAATTCAGCATTTACCGTGCGGGAGAGGATAAACCCGAAATCTTCAAGCTTCCATATGGAGCGGGGGAAAACTTTAAGTTTGAGATCGCCCACGCCATGGAATGCATGACCGCAAAAAAGAGGGAAAGCAGCATCCTTCCTCCCGCCGAAACCCTCGCCATCATGCAAACGATGGATACCCTTCGCGCCCAATGGGGGCTACAGTACGAAGGGGAATAACTCTATTTATTCACCCTTTTATTCGATTCAAACCAACCGCATAAATAGCTAATGATCATTAAAGAGACTCATCTCGTTCCTGAAGGTATTCATGACGTCCGGCTGTCGGATTATGCCCGAGCGGCGTTCCCATCGATTCCATCGCGTAAGGGCGTTGCGAAAGCCCTTAAACGGGGAGAACTGCGAATGAATGGCGCGACAGCACAAAGCGGCGACTGGGTGAATGCCGGACAGGTTCTTGAGTGGGTGGATCTTCAGCAACGGCCCCCCAAAGAATATCGCCTGCCGCTGGAGGTTATTTTTGAAGATGAATATCTAGCTGTAATTAATAAGCCCCCGGGAATTGAGGTGAGTGGAAACAAATTTAAGACGGTTGAAAATGCGCTATCGGGTAGCCTGTCGCCCTCCCCTCTGCCGGATGCGCTAGGCTGGCCGCGGCCGGTGCATCGGTTGGATTATTCTACGAGCGGATTGCTGCTGATTGCCAAAACCGCGAGTGCACAAGTTTTCCTGGGGCGGCAGTTTGAGGCACAAAACATTCATAAACGCTATTGCGCCGTGGTTGCCGGATCGATTGTGCTGGAGGGAAAAATTGACGAACCGATCGGCGGACTCTCGGCACAAAGCACATATTCCCCAGTAAAAACCGTTTCTTCGCTCCAAAATGGATTTCTCTCGCAGGTTGATTTATTTCCCACCACGGGAAGAACACACCAGCTTCGCATTCATATGGCGGGCATCGGACACCCCATCGTTGGCGATCAAAAATATGGGCCGGCGGGAAATGTACTGAAAGGAAAGGGCCTTTTTCTGGCCGCGGTAGAGCTTCGATTTCCCCATCCGGCAAACCAACAAGAAATGACGCTCGCGATAGAGGCTCCGCCCAAGTTTGATTCCTTATTGCGGCGCGAACAAAGCCGCTGGGAAAAGTTTAACTCATCCTTGGGGCGCCCCGAGGATTAAGGCTCGACGCACACGAGGAAAGATCTATGTTCAGCTCCTCCATAAAAGGATCCATCAAATGAATAGCCAAACCCCACTCTTTGGAAAAACGCTCGCCGAACTTCAGGTGCTGACCGCCGGATACGGACTGCCCCAGTTTACGGCCAAGCAAATCGCAGACTGGCTGTATCACAAAGAAATTTCATCGATCGATGAAATGACAAATCTTTCCAAAAAAGCACGCGAGCTTTTGAACGAACATCATCTCTTCGGATTGGCCGAGCCGCGCGAAGTGAAGGTCAGCGCCGACGGTACAAAAAAATATCTATTTCCGACGGAACACGACCAATTTGTTGAAACGGCCATGATTCCCTTTAAGGATCGGAAGACGGTTTGTGTCTCCTCGCAGGTGGGCTGCAAAATGGGTTGCCTCTTTTGTATGACGGGAATGCAGGGGTTCCAAGGGCAGCTCACTGCGGGCGAAATTATTAACCAAATCCGCAGTATTTCAGAATGGAGAGAGATCACTAATGTCGTCTACATGGGCATGGGCGAACCCTTCGACAACTTAGATGAGGTTCTGAAAAGTATCGAAATCCTGACATCTGATTGGGGCTATGCCATGAGCCCGCGACGCATTACGGTTTCGTCGATCGGCATGGTTCCGAGCTTGGTTCGTTTCTTAAATGAATGCGAAGCCCATTTGGCCATCAGCCTGCATACCCCCTTTCCTGAGGAGCGCCAGCAATTAATGCCGGTGCAAATCACCTATCCCGTGGCCGAGGTTATTGAAAAAATTCGGCATTGGGATTTTGGCGGACAACGCCGCATTTCGTTCGAATATATTGTTTTTGGAGGGCTTAACGACACCCCTCGCCATGTGAAAGAACTGGTACATCTATTAGCGGGGATCAAATGTCGTATTAATTTAATTCGCTTCCACCCCATTCCCGGAAGCGCCTTACAGGCGACCGATGAAGTCACCCTGCAAGCATTCAAAGACCAGTTAAACCAACAGGGAATTCTGACCACCATCCGTGCCTCGCGTGGCCTCGACATCTATGCCGCCTGCGGCCTGCTCTCCACTCAGGAACTCGCCAGTCGCGCATAATCCCAGAATCTAGGCAGAGGAGCCAAAGAAGCTTCCTCGCTTTTTTTATCGTGGTGAATATTATGATGCCTTTATAATATTCCCCTTTCACCCCTAATGCGGAGACTGATTATGAAGCCCATTCATTTTATCCTAGGTACAGCCTTATTCTTTTCTGGAGCAACGGTTTTTGCAGACTACCGCGTGGAGCAAGAAATTGGGAAGGGCCTGCTGGGAGAAATTAATCAAATTGCTATTGGGGTAGATGACACGCTCTGCGTGCTGGAAGACAACGGCAAGGTGACGATCTTTAATTCCGACGGCTCGCTGGCATCGACCCTCGATACCGGCATGAAAAATACGGATGCGATTGCAACAACTCCAGACGGTCGAATCCATATTTTTTCTACGCTAACGAAAACCAAAAAGGTGAAAGTTGGCGCCCGCATGCGCACCGTACATATTCCGATCGGCGTGGACTACGCCACCTTTGATGCCTCGGGCAAAAAGCTAAAAACCATAAAACTCAAGAACCTCAAGTCGGCGAAGGCCGCCCGGATCGTGGGCGATAAGCTGGTGGTCGCCGATTTGACCGCCCGCACCTTGGTGATCATGGATGCAGAAACAGGAGAGGAAACCGGCCGCATTAAGAAGGGACTACGGCTCTGTTGCGGAATCTTCGATTTCTGCGAGGGGCCCAACCAAACGATCGCCGTCTCTAACCTCGGCGCATTTAAACTTCAGCAATTTGACCTCGAAGGAAACCTGCTCTTGGAATTCGGGAAGCGCGGCCGGGGGATCGATGACTTTCAAGGCTGTTGCAATCCGGTCAGTGCGGCCTATCTCCCCGACCACCGCATTGTGACCGTTGAAAAAGATCCAACCCGAATCAAAATCTACGATGCAAACGGGAAAAATGCCCAGCAAATTAAAGGGGTTGAAGAGCTCGTGAAGGGATGCGAATTCATTCCTATTTCAGTCGACCAAAAAGGCAATATCTATCTGGCCAACACCAAAGGACACGTCGTTAAATGCGTACTTCAATAACCTATTTTCTCGCAGGCGGGCTCGCCCTATTATGTGGATGTGCAACCCATTCCGCCGCTACTCCCCTCGTCTTAAAACTGGCGGTCAACGATATCTACTGCATGGATACCGCTTGTTCCTGCGTCCACGATGTGGCGGCACGAACCTATCCCCAAACCTTAGAAAAACTAAAAGCAGAACAGAACATTGACCTGCAACTTGTTTATTTCACAGAGACCTATCAGCTTGAAGACGCCATTGCCTCGGGCGAATACGACGGTGCGCTCTGCAAGCCATGGTATGCGCTGCGACACCAAAAAGAAGCCGGCGCAAATTTTCGGCGTATCGTGGATGTTCTCGACCCCAACAATAATCAATGGCTGACCGGCATCTTCGTGGTGCTCACCGACTCCCCCATCCAAACCGTGGAGGAGCTTACCGGCAAACATCTCTATATCGGCCAAGCCGATGCCTATGAAAAACATCAAGCGGCCCTGCGTCTGATGAAACAAAGAGGAATCGTTCCTGCCCAAATCGATACCAATGCCAGTTGTAGCGAAAACGTCGGCGAGCTGCTCGATGAAGAGGCCGACGCCGCCGTTTTGAGCGACTATTCCCTCACGGCCGACTGCGCGGTAGACTTTGCAAGCTTTGAGGATTTTCGAATCTTAGCGGCAACCGAACGCATTCCGCTTACCTCGCTCATCTTGGACATGAACAAGGTTGACCCCGCCGACGCCGATCGATTGCAACAAGCTCTACTGGCTCTATCAGGAAAGGGCGCACCCGAAACGCTACTAGGGAATGGATTTATTAAACCCACCCCGTGGAATCCGCCAGAACTGGAGACCCTATGATTGAACGTAAAGAATTTCTTCGCCGCAGTGGCCATGCCCTCGGGCTAGGCGTGCTGGTGAGCATCAGCGCACGCCTATTAATGAAACCCTCCGACGACGCCGACTTTATTGCTCAGGGACGCCGGTTCGCCTGGCAGATCGATCCTGATAAATGTCAGTCCTGCGGTCTGTGCGCCACCAGTTGTGTACGAAAACCCTCTGCCGTCAAAGCCGTCAATGATCCTAAAAAATGCTCGAACTGCGTGGTCTGCTACGGCCACATTACCGATTCAAAAATTGATTCCGACCAAATCGATACCGCCGGCGAACGCGTCTGCCCCGTGGATGCGGTCTCGCGCAAAAATTTTAGCGGCGGAGTTGACGGGATGTTTCTCTACTCCAACGATCCCAAGCGCTGTATCGGTTGTGGCCGATGCACCAAACGCTGCAATGAGCATGGGTCTCAATCCATGTTTTTAATGATTCGCCCCGACCTCTGCCTGGGCTGCAACGAATGCACCATCGCTATCGCTTGCCCACACGATGCCATCGAACGCGTTCCGCGCGAATCCGTCGATGACTATCGAGGGGACTACACTTTTGATACGAGCGATTTTTACTACGACATGGAGGAAGACGCTTGAACCGCCTTCTATTAATTCTCGCCCTGCTCGTTTCTGCTCTCCCGCTTTTTGCTCAAGAGGCCGAAGAGTGTCACCGCCCGCCTACACAGGAACTGGCCGATTTTAAAGAAGCGTATGTTCCGCAGGAATTTGCTTTTGAATCTTTTCATTGGGAGATTCTCGATCTCGTTGTGCTCGCCAGCCTGTTGCTGGCGGCCAGCCTTCTCTCGATTCGGCACAAAAAGAAATCCATCTTCACCGCATTAAGCGTCGTTGGGTTGCTTTACTTTGGCCTTTTTCGTGGCGGATGCATCTGCCCCGTTGGGGCCACGACCAACTTTTGTATGGGGCTCGTTGCGCCTGAAATGATAGGCAAAACCACGGCGGTTCTTTTTCTAATGCCGCTGGTTGCCGCCTTTTTCTTTGGCCGCGTTTTCTGCACCTCCGCCTGCCCCATCGGCGCAATCCAGCATCTCATTGGCCGAAAAAAAGGTAATTGCCTCATCCCCCGGCGAGTGAACCAACTTCTCCGGTTAATTCCCATTGGCCTGCTCGTAGCCACCGTGTGGGGCGCCCTACATAGCGGCATCTTCCTCGCCTGCAAAGTCGATGTTTACAAGCCCATCTTCTTCACTGGGCACGCCTGGTTCGGCCAGCTCGGCGACCTGATGAATGGAACACTAACCGAACCGCGCCTCATTCTTGTGGGCAATTGGGGGATCTGGCTCTCGCTTATCGTGGTGCTGATTTTTGGAATTTTTGTACCCCGCCCGTTCTGCCGATTCGTCTGCCCCTACGGCGTACTGCTCGGCTTCTTCTCAAAAATCGGCCTGCGCCGCCGGCAGATTGATTCGGAGAGTTGCTTCGCCTGCACTCAATGCACCAAGACTTGCCCCGTACAGGCGATCACCGCTGTAGGGAAAAATAAGGCCGTGAAAGTGGATGACTTTCATTGTATTCAGTGCGGACGATGTGATGGAACCTGCTCCGGCAACGCGCTAATCAGCCCGTCCCCTTTCCCCGGAACATCCATTCCAAACATTGGGAAAAAATCGGGCGGGCGATAGTAAAATAAATTTTGGCTCTCATCCGTTATTTGCGCGCGTCGACCACAACAAGGATGGCCGCAATAACCGGCAACCACCGCTTGATTATGGAGCAACTGATCAGCGCATCGCCGCTCACCTACCTCACCCCCGACGATCCTCCCATATTGATCCTGCATGGCGATCAAGACCCAACCGTGCCGGTCGAACAAAGCCAGCTATTGCATGAGCGCTATCAAGCGGCCGGACTGGAATCCGAATTGCACATCCTACAAGGCGCGGGCCACGGCGGCATGGTTTTCAGCGACGAAGAACGCTATCAGCTCATTAAAATCTTCCTCGACAAACACCTCGGGGAATAGCTTGTTGCTCCGTCGGAACCACGGTTGTCTCATGGCGAGGAGAGAGCGCCCCTCCAGTTACTTCCTCTACAACTCTCCATCCGTCAATCCAAACCAAAATAGAGGAAAAAGAGCCCCCTCTTGGTTTCTGCGGTGCATTCACCAAATTTTTGACTTTACGCCTCTTGCATATTTCTCCTTTACACGGGTTGCGACTCCTCCTACTTTAACGAGAATGAAATCATGTAACATTGATGTTTATGAGCTTCAAGCTGACCTGTGCAAAATGATGTCGAATCCCAAGCGGATTGCTATGGTAGAGCTATTAAGTCAAAAGGAGCGATGTGTTGGCGAACTTGCCGACGCCCTTGGATCGTCGGTGAGTGCAATAAGCCAACATTTACGAACCATGAAAGATAAAGGCATGGTGGTAAATCGCAAGGAAGCCCAAACCGTCTACTACCGTCTAAAGAACCCTAAACTCATCAAAAGTTGCCAGGTCATGCGTGAAGTTCTTCTTGAAGAGATCGAATCGCAAAAGAATCTGGCTCAAAATCATTAACCCTAACGAATAAATTCTGGAGAAAATAGATGAATGATGAAAACCAAAATTTAGAAGAGATGATCAAAAAGCTGACCGCCCGCGTGGAGGAGCTGGAGGAGAATGCCCCCGATAATAATCTTTGCATCGGTGTTATGAGTGGTGACTACGACAGCACCATGGCCGCATTCATCATTGCTCTGGGCGCAACCGCCTACGATATGGAAGTGGATCTGTTCTTCACCTTTTGGGGGCTCTCCGCTCTGCGTGATCCAAAAAAGAAAGCCAAAAAAGATTTTCTGGGGAAAATGTTTGGCACCATGCTGCCCTCTAGTTGCAACAAACTTCCTCTTTCCAAAATGCAAATGCTAGGCATGGGGCCCCCCATGATTAAATCCGTGATGAAAATGCACAACGCCAAGTCTCTTGAAGAGCTAATGAAAGACGCCGGAGAGTTTGGTGTTCGCATCCATGTTTGCACGATGGCCATGGACGTGATGGGCATGAAGAAAGAAGAGATGATCGACTACCCTCATATTGACTATGTCGGCGTCGGCGCTTTTGTGGGTATGTTCCAAGAAGCGAAACAGTGCTGGTTTATGTAAAATAAGAATTGAAACCCGAAATCAATAAGGAGAAATAAAATGACGACAGACGAACTCAAAGGATTGGAAGTTGCAACAGAAGTAGATGCCCGCGGAACCGCTTGCCCGGGGCCCCTGCTTGATGCAAAACGCGCGATTGGTGATTGCCCTGACAACGGCGTAATGTGTGTTCTTTCTTCAGATGAAGGCACCATTATTGATATCCAACGCTGGAGCAAAAAGATGAAGTATGAATACCTCGGCGACCTCGAAGATGATGGGTTCTGGCGTGTATTCTTCAAAAAAACAGTCTAACCGTTTTCAGTTGTTAATTATGGGTTGCTGGAAAATCCAGCAACCCATAACTAACTCTTCTTATGATAAGAGATCACTATTAACCCGAGTGTAGCGACGATGAAAAGCAACGAACCTGAACCTAAAATCCTGGTCTTTTCGACCAATAGCATTTCCGACCCCGGCATTGATTTGGCGGGCGGCGCACATATGCACTATTCGACCGCCGTTCAAGTGGTTCCTTTGCCCTGCTCTAGCGGCGTTAAACCCTCCTGGGTGGTTCACGCCATCCAACAGGGCTTCGATGGGGTCTTCGTGGCGGGCTGCGGGGGCGACTGCTCCTTTCTCTCCGACTGCACGCCCCGTACCAGTGCCGTCATTAAAAGGGCACAAGATCTGATGAAGGAAAACAATATCAGCCCCAAGCGGCTGAAAATGTCAGGGATTTGCTCGGTATGTGCAGACAACTTTGTGTCGCACATGAACAATTTTCAAAAAGAATTAAAGAAGTTGGATGCCAATGAAAACGGATAAGCAAAAGACAGACTACGATGTCATGGTGGTCGGTGCCGGCACCGCCGGTATGGAAACCGCCGCCTCGCTCGGCGACATGGGTTACAAGGTGCTCCTGGTGGAGAAAAAATCCAGCATTGGCGGTAAAGCGATTCTCTTGAGCAAGGTTTTCCCCACACTCGACTGCGCCAGCTGCATCATAACCCCAAAAATGGCGGCCGCGGCTCACCATC
>JAOZSZ010000228.1 GCA_029939385.1 Pontiella sp.
CCGCGCAGTTTATACGCCGCGCGCATGTAATCGGAGTCTTCGAATTTAATGATGAAGATGCGCAATAGCTCTTCGGCGCGGGAATAGTCTTTCATTTCGAAGGAAGCATCGCAGAGACAGGCGAGCACCGGTGGCGAGGCGTTGTCAAGATTCGGAAGTTCAACCAGTAACTGTTTTCCGAGCTCGGTCTCGGTGCGGTCAATCTTGGCGAGAGTTACGCGCAGGCGCAGTTTCAAGACGGGGTCTTCAACGGTTTCGAGCGCGGCCTGCAGATCAGTATGGAGCTTAGCTTGCTGCTCGGTATCGAGATAGATGGCGACCACCTTCACGAGCTCGGCAATCATTAGGTCCACCCCGTCCTGCTGCACATCCCCGCCATATTTTATGATAGCATCCACATAGGTGGCCACGGCTTCGTCGAAAAGCTTTTGCTGAATCTTGGTCTTGCCGATCCAGAAGAGGGATTTAGCAATATCCGCCTCAGCCTCCCAGACATCGAGGTAGGATTCGACGGTGCGGATAATATCGTCATACTTATCTTCGGCTTCGTAGACCTCGGCCATTTGAAAGACGGCGTAGGAAGCTTGGGTTACTTTTTTGGCGGCGGTGATGGCGCGGTTGTAGTCGACGATGGCTTCGTCGAGCAACCCTTTCGAACCATAGATATCGCCGCGCATACTACACGCTTCGGGATATATACTGGAGTCGGGATAGGTGTTGATGACGTAGGCAAACCGCTTGAGCGCCTCGTCGTACTTTTCCATACCAAAGAGGCAGACCCCCGCCTGGAAGTGGCTTTCATCGACATAAGTCTCGGTACCGAAGCGCTTAATATAACGTTCAAAATCGGGATAGGCATCGGCATATTTTTGAAGGAAGAGTTTGGCCATGGCATACCAATAGAGGCTGTTGGCCTCCTGATGCGATTCGGGGAATTCGTCGATCACATACTTAAAACCGTTCTCGGCGTCCTCGTAGTTGAGCAGCATAAGGTCGGCAACGGCCTGCATGAAATAGAGTTCGGTATCGTATTTGACGATCGTGGCATCGTTCGTGCGCACCAACCCGTCAAGGTAGGGTTTAATGGCCTTGAGCTGCTCCATCTGCCCATGCTTCTGGCGATATCCGGTGAGCATGTAGGCGATCTGACGCGGCGTAACCCCCTGTGGATAGTCCGCCATATATTCAAATCCGCGATGCTCGGCGGCGGCCGGATCGTCGAGCGCCTCGATGAGCGTATTGACGATTTCGTAGATCGAGCGTTCACCGATCTCGCTTTCGGGCTCGGCAGCAAAGACAGTTTCAAAAAAGCGTAGCCCCTCCCAGTAGCGTTCCACCGTCTTGTAGAGATCAGCCATACGGTAGTCGATATCGATTTCGTAGGATGGCAGCTTTTTAAGCGCAATAATCAAGTTTTCTAGCTCAACAAGCTCCTTGGGTTTTTCAACCAGCAAGCCGGTTTCCACCTTCGTTTCCTCTTTCATTGCTTCGCGATCATCAGCCGCGCCAAACAGAACCGACTCGCCTGCCGTCATCTCAAGCCCCTCTTCCGGCGGAAGTCCCGCGTCGATCCGCAACCGTCGCATTCGGGTCTGCTGGTAGGCGACGAGCTCGTCGCGCGGCAGGATCATGCGGTAGAGCGGTAGCGCACTATCGTATTCGCCTTCATCGTAGAGTGCAGCGGCCGCATTCATCAGGGCCAGATTCACGCGGATGTCGAAGCGTGCCGAGGTGCGGTAGAGTTGCGGGATCCATTCGTTGATCCGGTCAAAGTCCGGAATCTCAATCAGCGCATTGATCACCTGCATGATGGCATATCCCTTGCGCTGCTCGTTCGGAGAGTGCTCGCTCACATAGCCAAACGGCTCGATGCACTCCGCCCACTTTTCCGTTGAAAAATAGGATTCGGCGAGGGTCAGATGCAACAGGGTCAGTTCATCGAGCGTAAAATCAGCCTCCGGATCAGGATCATCGTAAACCACCTCTTCATCGTCCTTGGTGAACTTACGTGCCTCAACCACCGGATTAGCATTGTATTCCAGCGCCTTCGTCACCGCACTAATGCAACTTTCGTATTCCTCGATCTCGAAATAACAGGTCGCAAGCATCTTGCGCGACTGACGCGGATGGTTGCTCACCGGATGAATAATGTATTCCTCCAGCACCACCGCCGCCTCCTCGAGCCGTTCGGTCTTAATCAGGATCGACGCCATCTTAAAACGAATGTCCTGCGCAATCGCAATCACCCGCGGAGCCTTCGACTCCTCCACTTCGCCGAGATACATATACATGACGGCCACGGCATCCTCGAATTGCTCCGCCTGCATGAGAACCTGTGCCTCCTTGAGTAACTCTCCGGGGGTCGGGGCGTCTAAGGCGGCCAAACTCAGGCCGCAAGAGAGCAGAAGCAACGCGACCGAAAAGCCTATCTTCGTTTTTCTCATGTTTATAAAAATATTCACTTTCATCCGATAACAAGCGGTAACGGAGTGTGAACTCCCTGTTTTGTTAAGGTTTTAGAGTCTGGCTTCATTGGGTCGATTCTAATATTTCGTTAAAAGTTAATGATAGTTTCGTATTTTGGACATCTGGCCATCCCAATAGGATTCAATCAATGCGAAGTGATACACGCACCACAAATAAACGCACTATATACCCTATCGCCTTGAACACAGTCCAAGGTTTTTGAATTTACTATAGCAGTAGGTAGACTGCAAATTAAAACACCCAACTTTCAATGATGACGAATCCCCTACGGGCGAGACGCCCGAATACGGAAGAAGGTGGCCG
>JAOZSZ010000229.1 GCA_029939385.1 Pontiella sp.
CTGCAAGATAATCGTTGCTACAGTTGAAAACTTGACCTGACCTCTTATTATTCTATCCTATCGTTTTGCATCTAAAAGGAGACTATATTTTGAGCTCAGCTAAATTCTTTCGCAAATCAGACTGGATCGCCTGTCTGATAGCCTTTCTTGTTTCTCTCACCGTCTATGTTCTCACTCTTCAACCCACCGTTGGACTCGAAGATTCTGGCGAGTTAATCGTTGCCTCGGATTATCTCGGCGTACCCCATCCCCCCGGCTATCCTATTTGGACCTTACTCACTTGGTTTTTTCAATGGATATTCCACTCCGTATCCTTCCACGGACACCCCAATCCTGCATGGGCAGTCAACCTCTTTTCCGCGGTTGCCGGAGCGGCCGCCTGCGGGGTACTTGCCCTGCTTATCAGCCGGTCTGGAATGGATCTATTGCGGAGTCTAAAAAAACCATCCACTATACTCGGCGAAAAAACCGAACGTTTATTTTGTGCAACAGCTGGCATATCAGGAGGACTTCTTCTCTCTTTCAGTCAGGGGATGTGGTCGCAATCCGTCATTGCGGAGGTCTACTCTCTCAACATTCTATTCCAATCCTTAATGTTGCTCTTTCTTTATCGATGGATGTCCGAACCCAAGAAAATACATTGGCTCGTTCTCACTTCATTCATATTCGGACTAGGCATCACTAATCATCAAACCTTAATGTTCATGGGCTTTGCCTTTGCCGCCGCGATTCTCTTCCGCGACCTCAAACTCTTTCGTGATTTCGTTATCACTGGACTCTTTTTCGTTATCATGGTCATTGCCAATAGACTTGCGATTGATACTGACTGGTGCTGGGTAAAAGGTCCCAGCCATATCGGCTTCTGGTTTTGGACCGCCTATGCCCTCATCATACCGATCATTGCGGTATTTACATTGCCGAACGGAAAAGTGGTTGGCGCAACCTTCCTCGTAATGTGGGTTGGACTGGCCTTCTATCTTTACATGCCCTTCTCCTCCGACCAAAATCCTCCAATCAACTGGGGTTATCCGCGTACATGGCAAGGCTTTATGCATGCACTCACTCGCGGACAATACGATCGTATCACACTTGCTCATGTCTTCACGCATCGGTTCCTCGAACAAATTGGAGCATTCATCATCGACCTACGGGCTCAATTCTATGGCCCCGTTGCTCTACTTGCGACGATCCCCTTGCTCTTTTCCTCCAAACTTGGAAGAAAGAACAACACCTGGCTACTCACAACCTTCATTGGCTTTTTCTTTGTAAGTATTGTCTTCATGGTATTACACAACCCAAAAACAGACATCCAGAATCAGTTTATTGGCCGCACTCAATATATCCAATCCCACGCGCTGTATGTTATTTGGCTTGGCTACGGCCTGCTTTTGGCTATGGCTTTTCTGGAGACGATGGTAAGAAACAATCTGATCACAAAGATAGGTGGCGTAACCTTGGTCTTATTACTTCCATTCTCGCTGATCCATAAAAACTACACGAGTGAGCGTCAGAAAATCATTGTTGGCGGATGCGAACAGAATGGTCATGACTTCGGCTGGCAGTTTGGAAATTGGCAACTCCAAGGCGTCAATGGCGTTAAAGAAGATATGCAGGCATGGTACTCACCGGAAGAATTTGAGAAACAATGGGCCGCTTACCCCAACAAAAACTATCCACAACCCATGGGTCCCAATGCCATCTTCTTCGGGGGAACCGACCCGGGGCGCTTTGTACCTACGTATATGATCTACTCCGCTAAAGTCCGACAAGATATTTACCTCATCACCCAAAACGCCTTAGCCGACGGCACCTATATGAACGTCATGCGCGACCTCTATGGCGACCAAATCTGGATTCCCTCTCCTCTAGATAGCAACCGCTCCTTTCAACGGTATATCCAAGAGGTGCAATCCGGTAAAATAAAAGCGGGTGCTGACGTCAAAACCGAAAACGGAAAAGTACAAGTCCAAGGCGTTGGCGGGGTCATGAAAATTAATGGTTTCCTGAGTCGAATGATCTTCGACCACAACCAATATCGCACCGAAACCAAAACCGATGAAGCCACCCGTCCCGTTGGGGCTGTGGTAGTGCATGAAAACCCGGATATTGACCCTGCAACAGGACTCCCCCCACAGCGCTCCTTCTATGTCGAAGAAAGTTATGTGCTTCCATGGATGTATCCCTACCTCACACCGAACGGGCTCATCATGAAGCTCAATAATAAGCCCACCCCGCTATCCCCTGAAAGGATCAAAAACGATACCGAATTTTGGAATTGGTACTGTGATCGCTTAATTAACGATCAAAAATTTATTCGTGATATCGTTGCCCGAAAAACCTTCTCCAAACTGCGTAGTGCCCTCGCCGGTCTTTATGTGGCACGAGGGAAACCCAAGGAAGCTGAAGCCGCCTTCCAGCAAGCCATCGCCCTTTATGACCTCAGCCCCGAAGCTCACTTTCGCCTCGCCGACCTAATCTCTAGACAGGGCCGTTTCGACGAAGCCATCAGCCTCTTCAATATTTTATTAGAAAAAGACCCGAATAATGAAAAGGCCGCGGAATTTTTGATGCATTTGGAAAGAATAAAGATCGCGGTCACAAAACGCCTAGTGCTTGAGAAAAAGGTTAAAAGTAACAATATAAAATTTACCGATGCCATTGATCTTATCTCTATCTACTTTCAAATGAACCAAATTCAACAAGCAGATGCTCTTGTAAGGCATATGCTCTCCAGCAATACGATGGATTCGAATATGGTCTTCCAACTGGCCCAATACATGGCGAAA